>CAXSDW010000003.1:14098-86404 GCA_964236235.1 uncultured Chitinophagaceae bacterium | reverse complement strand
TTTTCGTTTCCTGTAGTTACAAAAAAAAACGGCGAAGTACCTAAAAGTGCAGCTTATATAAAAGAATGGAGGGAATTTATACTTGAGAATCCTTATAGAAATATTTATGACTGGCTGCAATTTATAGCTGCAGAAAACAAACAAGGCAATATCACAGCTAAAGAATGCGAGGAGATTAATCGTGTAATAAGTTTAAAAAGTTTTGAAAGCCGTTATAAAATTTTAATAATGTGGATGCCTGAATTTTTAGGAAGGGAAGGCAATAAGCTTTTAAAATTAATTGAAGAACCTCCGCCAGATACCATATTTATTTTTGTTGCACAGGATGAAGGCGCCATATTATCTACCATTCTTTCCAGAACCCAACTTATTAAGATACCGGGTTTATCAAATAATGAAATTGAGCAGGAACTAATTACTAAAAATGGCATAAGTGAATCTAAAGCAAAACAAATAAGCGCTGTATGTGAAGGCAATTACCGTGAAGCTTTGCTGGTTGCCAATGATGCTGAAGAAGATTGGCAAAGTATGATAAGGGATTGGCTTAATACAATTGTAAAAACCGGTCCCATGGCGCAGGTAAAATGGATAGAGGATACAAGTAAACTGGGCCGTGAAAAGCAAAAACAATTTTTACATTATTTTATTCACCTGCTTCAGCAGGCTGTAAGGTTAAGGGTTACAGAAAACCCAATTAGAAATGATGCTCAACTTACTCAAAAAATAATAGAGAAAGACGTTGACTTTGCTATACGTTTAAATAAACTTTGTAACCTTGAAGCACAGCAAGCCATCATCAGTGAGTTAGATAAAGCAAGCTGGTATATTGAACGTAATGCCAACGCAAAAATGTTGTTTCATGCATTGACTATCAGGCTCTATTATATAATTAAGGATAATTCACTAATTTTGGTTAATTGAGGAAAGGAGAAATTGAGTTAGCGTTATTTTTTGAAAAACCGTTTTTATCAATAACATTTCTTACTATTTATTGTATCAATATTGAGCAATAGTTATCATATAAAGCTGCTAAACCAGCAATTGCATTATCCTGCATACAATTCGGTTTTGAATAGTGTGGTAAAATCTATTTTATTCAATTATAGAATAATTAAACGCAGCTAACAATTTCCTTCCTTTTGTTTTGCTATTAAGCAAAAACAGTAAAATATTTTTTTAATGTTTAATTTATCGCAGATATGAGTTGTGGAAGTTGTGGCACTGGTAAACCAGGAGGATGTAAAAGTAATGGAAGTTGCAGTACCGGCGGATGTAACAGGTTGAATGTACATGATTGGCTTGCAAATTTGCCTTTTAGTGATCCGGAAAGTAGTTGCAGGATTATAGAAGTTTCGTTTAACCATGGCAGCCGTAAAGATTTTTACAGAAATAATACATTACAGATTTTTGAGAAAGGAGAGCTGGTGGTTGTAGAAGGTGTAGCCGGATTTGATATTGGCTCAATAAGCCTGACAGGCGAACTTGTAAGATTACAATTAAAAAAACATGGAATTAAGGAAGATAGCCTTGATATTAAAAAGATAGTAAGGCGCCCGGCTGAATCTGATATTGTAAAATGGCAGGAAAATAAAGATCGTGAGAAAGATGTATTGATAAGAAGCCGGGCAATGGCAAGGCAATTAAAAGTTGATTTAAAAATGGCCGAAGTTGAAATTCAGGCCGATGGCAGAAAAGCAACATTTTTTTACATTGCAGATGACAGGGTTGATTTTAGAGAACTTATAAAAGTTTATGCCCGGGAATTTAAAGTTAAAGTAGAAATGAAACAGATAGGTGCCCGCCAGGAAGCTGGTAAGGTTGGCGGCATAGGAAGCTGTGGCAGGGAATTATGTTGCAGCACATGGTTAACAGATTTTAAAAGCGTAAATACAAATGCCGCACGATACCAGAATTTAAGTATCAATCAAACAAAGCTTAGCGGCCAGTGCGGCAGATTAAAATGTTGCCTCAATTATGAATTAGATACTTACCTTGACGCCTTGCAATATTTTCCTGATAATGCAGATATACTCGAAGTTTCAAAAGGCAGGGCTTTCCTGATAAAGAAAGATATTTTTAGAAACCTTATGTGGTATACTATGCCTGATAGTACAAAGCATTACCCGCTTTCAATAGAAGGTGTAATAAAAATTCAAAATCAAAATAAAGAAGGAATTAAACCTGAAGCTTTGGAAACTGTAGAAGTAATAAGTGGCAAGCCTAAGGAAGTTGAGCCTGAATTTGTTGATGTTGTTGGCCAGATAAGCTTGCGCTCCTTAGAAAAAAATACACAAAAAAGGAAAGCCAGGGAAAGAAATCAAAAGGAAAAAATGCAACCCAAAAAAGGTCCGCAACAAAATAAAACTTCACAGGAAAAAAGACCTCCTTCAAGGCCTTCCCGTCCGCCTCAAACAGGAAAGAAAAATTAGTGTAAAGCAACAATGATGTACTTGAAGGTGCTAAATATCCATTCTTTGTAAAGGCAACAATCACCTAAATTTGTGAAATGTCAATTGAAGTTAATGGGCTTACTAAAATTTATGGCGAACAGAAAGCCATAGATAATATCTCATTCACAATAAATGATAACGAAATAGTTGGTTTCCTTGGCCCAAATGGCGCAGGAAAATCTACTACCATGAAAATTATTACCGGCTTTATGGACGCAGATAAAGGCGAAGTATTTGTAAATAAATTACCGGTAAACATAAATAATACTGATACAAAAAAAAGGATCGGCTACTTGCCTGAAGCGAATCCTTTATACGCCGAAATGTATGTAAAGGAATATCTTGCCTTTATTGCCAGTGTTCATAAAATAGAAGATAAGCAGGCAAAAATTAAATATGTTATTGAAATTACAGGTCTTCTTTCTGAAGCAAAAAAGAAAATAGGACAGTTAAGTAAAGGCTACAGGCAACGTGTGGGCCTGGCTGCTGCTTTGATTCATGAGCCGGAAGTATTAATACTGGATGAACCTACAAGCGGCCTTGATCCAAATCAAATTGTAGAAATAAGGGCTTTAATAAAACGGTTGGGCAAAAATAAAACGGTTCTCTTTTCATCTCACATACTACAGGAAGTAGAAGCTATTTGCAACAGGGTTATTATAATTAATAAAGGAAATATTGTTGCTGACGACAGCTTAAGCAACCTGCAAACAAATAAAAACAAGGCATCGGTAATTGTAAAATTTGCAGATAACATTGATAAGAAATTATTTGAAAATATTGAAGGTGTTCGGCATGTTGAAGAAATTTATTTGAAAGATGAACCTGTGTTACAAAAAACTTTTAGGCTGCAAACTTCTGATCCGGAAATAGTGAGAAAAAAGCTGTTGGAATTATCGCTAAAAAATAATCTTAATATCGTATCTCTGCAAAATGAAAGTTATAGTCTTGAGAATGTGTTTAGAGATTTGACTGCATAATTAAAATAAATCTTAAATAAACATCAATGAGCTACATAGCAAGTATTCATGCCAGGCAAATTTTAGACAGCCGCGGAAATCCGACGATTGAGGTAGATGTATTAACAGAAAATGAAAACCTTGGCAGAGCTGCAGTTCCCTCAGGTGCAAGCACAGGCGTTCATGAAGCGGTAGAACTTAGAGATAATGACAATAAGATGTACGGCGGCAAAGGCGTTTTAAAAGCGGTGAGTAATGTAAATGATATAATTGCAGAAAAGCTTTTAGGATGGAACGTTTCCGACCAGGCCGGCATTGACAACCTGATGATAACGCTTGATGGCACACCAAACAAAGGCAAGTTAGGCGCTAATGCAATTTTAGCAGTTAGCATGGCTGTTGCCAAAGCTGCGGCATTAGAAGCAAACCTTCCTCTTTATCGGTATATTGGCGGAACAAACGCTAAAACTTTGCCTATTCCGATGATGAATATCTTAAATGGCGGAGCTCATGCTGATAATAAAATAGACTTCCAGGAATTTATGGTAATGCCCGTTGGCGCTTCTTCTTTCAGCGAAGGCCTGCAATGGGGCGTTGATATTTTTCATGCATTAAAAACGGTTTTAAAAAAGAAAGGCTTCAGTACAAACGTTGGCGACGAAGGTGGGTTTGCTCCCAATATTCAAAGCAATGAAGAAGCTATTGAAACTGTATTAACGGCTATTGAAACTGCAGGTTATAAAACCGGCTCACAGGTTAGTATTGCAATGGATCCTGCAGTGAGTGAAATGTTTGATGGCTCAAAAAAAGAATATCACTTTCATAAATCTGATGGCAGAAAATTATCTGTGGAAAAAATGGTTGATTATTGGGAAACCTGGGCTAATCAATACCCCATTATTTCCATTGAAGATGGAATGGCAGAGGATGATTGGGACGGATGGAAGATGATGACAGAAAGGCTTGGTAAAAAAATTCAATTGGTAGGTGACGATCTTTTTGTAACTAACGTAACAAGGCTTGAACAAGGAATTGAGAAAGGAATAGCCAATGCTTTGCTTGTAAAAGTAAATCAAATTGGCACTGTAACAGAAACCATAAATGCTGTTACGATGGCACAGATAAATGGCTATAATACTATAATGAGCCACAGAAGCGGCGAAACAGAAGATACTACTATTGCAGATCTTGCAGTTGCCTTAAATTGCGGTCAAATTAAAACCGGATCAGCGAGCAGAACAGACAGAATAGCCAAATACAACCAGTTGATAAGAATAGAAGAAATGTTAGGAGGATCTGCTGTTTATCCAAATGGAAAAATTAAATTTGGTAAATTATAATTTCACGCAAAGATTTTTCGGCAATGAAACTTTTACAAAAAGTGGCTTCGATTCTTAAAAGTAAATATTTAATCACTGCTTGTGCTTTTGTAGCATGGATGGTGTTTTTTGATCGCAATGATGTTGCTTCACAATTAAAAAGAATAAATGAATTAAAGCAATTGCAACAGGCTGAGAAAGACATGGATAAACAGATATCGAATACAAAAGAAGAACTGGAACTCTTACGAACAAATCCCTCTACTTTGGAAAAATATGCAAGGGAAAAGTATATGATGAAAAAAGATAATGAAGATTTATATATTGTAGATAATTCGAGTAAAAATACTCAATAGAAAGTATTAATACAATATCTGATTACATTACGCCGTTATTGAAAAGAACTGGATATTTATTTGGATAACTTTCTTAACAACCACATTTATTATGACTATTTTTAATTCTGACGACCTGTTACAATATCTCTATAACGAGACTTCTCCTAACAAAACAGCGGCTATTAAAGCTGCATTGGAAACTGATTGGTTTTTACGTGAAACTTTTGAAACACTGGTAACGGGGCAAAAACAACTTGAGGATTTGAACATATCGCCAAGGGAAGAGGTACTTAAAAGCATACTTGCCTATGCAGAAAAAGAACTGAATCAGTTGCATCCGCATTAAATATTATTTTAACTTGAAATTACTTTCGTCCTGCCAAACTGGGGGGACGTTTTTATTTTATGACAATAGAGGAGCGTTATAAATTCGTAATCAATTATTTTGAACAACATTCTCCGGATGCAGAAACTGAACTTATTTATGATAACACTTATCAATTATTGGTAGCTGTTATCCTATCCGCTCAATGTACTGACAAACGTGTAAACTTAACGACTCCTGCTTTTTTTAAAAAATATCCTGGTATTGAAAGTTTAAGTAAGGCTAACGCTGCTGACGTATTAGAATTGATAAAAAGTATTTCTTACCCTAATAACAAGACCAGGCATCTGATAGGGATGGCTAAGATTGTAATGGATAAATATAATGGTAAAATACCTATGACAGTTGATGAATTGATTCTTTTACCTGGTGTAGGCAGAAAAACTGCAAATGTGATTACATCTGTAATAGATACCCAGCCAAATATGGCTGTAGATACGCATGTATTCAGGGTTTCAGCAAGATTAGGCTTAACTAAAAATGCTAAAACACCTTTGGCTGCAGAACGACAGCTTACGCAATATTTGCCAAAGCAAATTGTATATAAGGCGCATCATTGGCTTATACTGCATGGACGGTATATATGCATTGCCAGGAAACCAAAATGTGACATTTGCGGATTGAAGAGTGTATGTGAATATTACAATAATGTTGTGAGTAAGCAAAATTTTCCTGGAAAATAAACGTTTGCTATAATAATAACGAAAAAACTAACTGCAATAAAGATTTAAAACTTATCATGAAATTTAAAGGATTTTTATTTCTGTGCCTGTTTGGTGTAAGTTTTTCGGCACATTCCCAATACTATTTTTATAACGACAGGTATTATGATAATAATTTGGTGCTGGAATTTGGCGGCTCGGCAGGCGCTATGAATAGCCTTACTGATCTTGGGGGAAGAAAAGGAAAAGGGAAAAGCGGTGTAAAAGATTTTACTATAAAAAATACTACTATAAGCAGCAGTCTTTTTATAGGTGCTATTTATAAATACTATGCAGGCCTAAGGTTAGAAGGAACTTTTGGGCAAGTAAAAGGAGATGATGCCACGCTTAAAAGTGTAGCATCAACTACAAACGGCAGATATGAAAGAAATCTAAGCTTTAGAAGCCCTGTTTCCGAAATTATTCTCGCTGCAGAAATTTACCCGGTGATGATATTCAGCAATTTTAATGATGACCATTACCCATCGGCAATACAGCCTTATATTTTAGGAGGAATAGGTTATTTTCATTTTAATCCGCAAACAAAATTTAATAATAATTGGGTTGATCTGCAGCCTTTGCATACAGAAGGACAAGGCTTTTCTGAATACGCTGACAGAAAAGTATATTCTCTTAATCAGGTAAACTTTCCAATAGGTATTGGGGCAAAATTTGAAGCAACTTCTTTTTTAAATCTCAGAATGGAACTTGTTTGGAGATTATTAACGACCGACTATCTCGACGATGTGAGCAGTAAATATATTGACCCTGGTTATTTTCCTGTTTATTTAAGTGGCAACAAACTTAATGATGCACTTCTTTTAAACGATCGCCACTTACCCGGCGCTGTAACTGCACATCCGGATGGTATAAGGGGAAATCCAAAAAATAACGATGCTTATTTTAACCTTAATATTAAAATGAGCTTTATTTTTAACAGGCAAAGTAGATAATACCGGTTTTCATTTTAGATATTACAACCATTTTTTAATCTCTTCTATTAACTCGGCTTTGGTAAATGGTATTCCCATAATTTTGTTATAGCCTTTTGCATCCACTAAATACTCATCACGAATAATTTTTATAAGCTGCCCGTTATTTAATTCAGGGATTAAAACATGCTCGAAATTTTTAAGTATGACATTTAAATTTTTTGGAAAAGGCCGAATATACCTCAGATGTGCATGTGAAACCTGGTGGCCGCTTACTAATAAATCAATAACTGCACTTTTTATGGCTCCATAAGTGCTTCCCCATCCAAGCACCAAAACTTTTCCTTTCTCAAAGCCATTATCTATCTTTTGTTCAGGAATATAATCTGCAATCTTATCTATTTTTTGTTGCCTGATCTTTACCATCAATTGATGATTATCGGCATCATAGCTTACATTACCCGTTATATTTTGTTTTTCTAAACCACCCACTCTGTGCTCAAGGCCTGCTGTGCCGGGTATTGCCCATGGGCGCACTAATTTTTCATCACGTAAATAAGGTTGAAATTCTTCTTCGTGATGGCCAAGTTCTGTTTTAAAATTTACGTCTATCGAAGGCAGATCATCACTCTTTGGAAACATCCACGGCTCCGCACCATTGGCAATGTATCCATCACTTAAAAAAACAACTGGTGTCATATGTTGCACAGCTATTCTCACTGCTTCATACACTGCGGTAAAGCAATCATTTGGTGTAGATGCTGAAATTACAGGCATTGGGCACTCGCCGTTTCTGCCGTAATAGGACTGCAATAAATCACTCTGTTCTGTTTTTGTAGGTAAGCCTGTAGAAGGGCCGCCACGCTGCACATTACAAATCAATAATGGTATTTCAAGCATTACTGCCAGCCCCATTGCTTCTGCTTTTAATGCCATGCCAGGGCCACTTGTTGCAGTTACTCCCAGGCTTCCTCCATATGCTGCGCCTATTGCTGATGTAATTGCAGCTATTTCATCTTCGGCCTGAAATGTTTTTATTCCAAATGCTTTATGGCGGCTAAGCTCATGCAAAATATCGCTTGCGGGTGTTATTGGATATGAACCTAAAAATAGTGGCAGCCCGCTTTTTTGCGAGGCAGCAATTAAACCATAAGCCAGCGCCTGGTTGCCCATTATGCTGCGATAATTTCCTGCAGGCATTTTTGCTTTTGCAACACTATATCTTGTAGTAAACGTTTCTGTAGTGTCGCCAAAATTGTAACCGGCTTGTAATACTTTTATATTGCTGTTAAGTATATCTTCTTTTTTACCGAACTTCTCTTTTAAAAATTGGATGGTGTTATCCATGCTCCTGTTATACATCCAATATAAAAAACCAAGCACAAACATATTCTTCGCCCTGTCTTTTTCTTTAGTGCCCATCTCAAATTCTTTCAGGGCTTCTCTTGTCATTTTTGTTACATCCATCTTTATTACTTCGTACCCCTCAAGACTTCCATTCTCCAAAGGGTTTATGCCATCAGGATAATTTGCAAGACGAAGATTCTTTGCATCAAAACCATCAACATTGGCTATTATCTTTCCATTTTTTTTCAGGGTTTTTAAATTTGTCTTTAGTGCTGCTGCATTCATTGCAACTAATACATCACATGTATCACCGGGAGTAAAAATTCGGTCACTTGAAAACCTAAGCTGGTAGCCACTTACGCCGGGCAATGTTCCCTGGGGCGCTCTTATCTCCGCAGGAAAATCAGGAAATGTCGCCAGGTCCAGCCCAAGCATTGCGGAGTTATTTGTAAACTGGCTGCCGGTTAATTGCATGCCATCACCTGAGTCGCCGGCAAACTTTATCACCACATCCTGTAAAACTTCTTGAGTATTCATCTATAAAAATTAGGCTACAAATTTAAATGAATGCAGAAGAATAGTAAGGTTTTACGATAACTGTTTTAAAATAGTAAAAATAAACACGATAACCTTAATTATTCAATTTGATGGCAAACCTAAAGGTAAAATAGTTGCTGAATTTTATTCCCGGCAATTAATAAAAATTATAATGGCAACTTATCTATACAACATCTCTTATACTTTTTACCACTGCCACATGGGCACGGCTCATTCCTTCCTATCTTAACGGAAACAAATGGTTGATGATTTTGTAAATAATCATCGTCAAGGTATTCATCTTCATCTTCTGTATAACCTGCCCAGGTATTTACGGATGCTCGGCAAGTATCCACTTATTTATTTCAGTTGCTTTTTTATAATTGCCCTGTACGTTATAAGCTGCAGATAAAAATTTTTTTAACTGTGGCGATTGCGGATATTTTAAAATTAAATCAGTTAGCCTGGTAATGATCTTTCTGTTTGTCCTGTTTTGAGATTCATAATATAATTCTTCAAATAGCCGGGCTAAGGCAGGCGTAATGCCATCTTTTTCATTTTGAAATTCAGGATTAGTAGTAATATTATAGCCTGAGACTTTATATCGGGAATGCATCTTATTGATGTGATTTTTATACCTCCGGTAATTATTTTTCGACTTCGAAATTAGCAAATATGTTATTTAAATTAATAATGCAAAATAATTAAAACACAAAAAGTGATTAAAACTTTCAGTAAGGTTTGTACAAGAATAATAATAAAAGAAAGTTTTTGCGTTATTACGGCATTCTTCCATTTATATAAAGTGGAGGTATCCTGCCCATACATATTCATAAAACAGATACATATAAAAACGAAACCCGTTATTCATATCTTAGAAATTTGCAGGCCTAATTCCTCATAAAGTAAATGAATTACCAAAACACGGCAGTAACTTAAAACCAGCTACCAGTCCATCTCTTATCCACTTTACTTCCAAGCTTCCGCTGTCTTCTTGCTGCTTGTCTTCTGTGTATAAAAGCTGTTATTACCATTAGTGGCATAAACAATAAAGTAAACGGCGGTATGCCCAGCATGCTTATCCATTTACCTCCGTACTGGCGGCGCATTGGCCTGCGTAAGCGTTCTGCAATTAAATACATTGCCGGTACCATGAATAATGTCATAAAAAATGCAAAGGCCAACCCAAAGATGATCGTCCAGCTTAAGGGCTTCCAGAACGTTGCATTGTCTCCGCCAAAAAAGATATGCGGATTTAAGTTAGAAAACATGGTTATAAAATTAATATTGAAACCTGTAGCCAAAGGAATAAGGGCAAGTATTGCTGCAAGCGCAGTGAGCAAAACAGGAATGATACGTGTTTTACCTGCCTGCACAACGGCTTCTTTAGTCTTCATTCCACGGGCTCTTAATTCATCTGTAAACTCAATCACTAAAATTCCATTTTTAACCACAATGCCCGCCAGGCCTACAATTCCGATACCCGTCATTACTACACTTATTTGCATGCCGGTAATACCAAAGCCAAGCAAAACACCTATTACGCTGAATATAATTTCTGTAAGAATGATCACCGATTTACTTACCGAATTAAACTGTAATACTAAAATAAACAAGATCAGCGCAAGCGCTATAATTAATGCTTTAAACAGGAAAGCGCCTGTTTCCGCCTGTTGCTCTCCTTCACCGGTTTGCCTAATGGTAACTGTGTCTGGCTTCTTTTTAAAATCTGCGATAGCCCTTGCCAGCTCTGCGTTTACAGCCGTAGGCGTGTAACCTGAAAGTACGTTGGAAGTTAATGTAATTACTCTTTTTTCATTTTTACGCTTTACACTTCCCAAAGTGCTGGTAAGATCAAACGTAACCAAAGAACTTATGGGAACCCGTTTTAACTTACCTCCATCTGCGTTATCACGAAAAACGATATTCATATTCAACAGATCGGAAAGACTTTTGCGCTGCAACTCTTCATTTCTCAGCTGGATTTTGTATTCATCTTCACCTTCTTTTATCTTGGAAACCTCTTTACCAAATAATGCAGTGCGTAATTCTGTGCCTATCTGGGCGCTGCTTACGCCTGCAATCAAAGCCCTCTCCCTGTTTACAGTTAACAGTATCTCAGGGTTAGTAAGGTCTACATCCATTTTTAATTCTTCAACTCCGGGAATGTTTATTGAATCGAGATAATTTTTTAAGGCAACAGAAGTCTTTATCATATCATCAAACTCATCGCTTCCTACTTCAATATTTATTGGGGGTTCCGTTGGCGGGCCGCCTTTCTCCTGGTCAACAGAAAGCTGGGCACCCGGAATATCTTTTACTGCTTTCCTGATGGAATCAAGATACGGCACTGTGGACACACCATTTCTTTTAGCATATTCTACAAAAGATAATTGTATGCGGCCAAGTTCCGGCTTTGTACTTTGGTCGCCCGATGTAGGATCACCAGCACCAACAGCCACATTGGTTATCATGCTTTCTACAATAGGATTGGTTTTTCCATTGTCTAAGCCAACTACTTTTTTTACTTTGTCTTCAATAGATCGTGTAACCGAATCGGTATATTCCACAGCAGTGCCCACAGGTAATCTCAGGTATACATAAATATAATTTGGGTCTCCCTGCGGAAAAAATACAACCGGCACGTTCCTCATACTAAAAAATATAAGGGAAAAAATAAACAAAAGAAAAGTGCCTACCAGCAACTGAACCGGCCTCCATCCGTTTAATGCCCATCTTAATAACCTTTCATAATGAGTCATTATCCATGGTAAAGCCCTTTGTTGAAAATTATCAATCCATCCTTTTAATAAGTACCTGTTCACAATTACCATTAAAGCAAAAAATATTAAAAGATTACCAAAGAAAAAATATGTGCTGCCGGCATTTACTGTGTTATCCCCGCTTACAATTACCTGCGCATGGCTGTTGGTATACATGCCAATGAGATCAAATAAAATACCTGCACCAAGTAATACCCAAAATATCGGCTTACGGAAAATGGCAGACTTCGGCTCCGGTTTTCCTTCTTCATGATTCATAAAATCAACCGCAAAAACCGGGTTCATTATAAAGGCAACTATAAGAGAAGCAGTGAGCGTGAATATAAGCATTGTTGGCAGGTAGATCATGAACTTGCCTATAATGCCCGGCCAGAAAAGCAATGGCACAAATGGCGCAAGTGTAGTTAAAGTACCTGCAAGCACAGGAACAAAAACTTCTCCTGCAGCCATCATAGCGCTTGTAGAAGAAGTAAGCCGGCCTTTGCTGCCGGCAAATATTCTATGGGTATTTTCAATAACAACAATGGCATCATCTACAATTATACCGAGGCCAAAAAGTAAAGCGAACAGTACAATAAAGTTTAGCGTGACATGAGAACCAACAATAAGATCGGCCGCCGGCAAAAATAAAAATGCCACAAACATACTCAAGGGAACAGAGAGCGCCACGAAAAATGCATTGGTAACGCCCATAAAAAACATGAGTATCAGCAACACCAGTATAAAACCAATTACAATTGAATTTACAAGATCATTAAATGAAGTGCGTGTTTGTTTACTTTGGTCTCCGGTGATAACTACATTAAGGTTTTTAGGGAATTCAGTTTGCTTTAACTCAGCCACCACCTGTTTTACTTTATCACTTGTTTCAATCAGGTTTTCTCCGGCACGTTTTATAATATTTAATGTAATAACATTTTTACCATTAAGCCGTGCATAGCTTTCCCTGGTTTTAATGGTGTCTTTAATTGTGGCAATGTCCTTAAGATAA
The DNA here is from genome assembly GCA_964236235.1 of uncultured Chitinophagaceae bacterium. Taxonomy (GTDB): domain Bacteria; phylum Bacteroidota; class Bacteroidia; order Chitinophagales; family Chitinophagaceae; genus Ginsengibacter. The sequence goes on along the minus strand of CAXSDW010000003.1, from coordinate 73,662 downwards.
ATCGGAGCGCCGCTTGTGTTGCGAACCAGCACCTGTTCTATATCAAAAGCAGTTTTAAACTGTCCTTTTAATTGAAGGTTACGCTTCATAGAACCCACGTCCAGCAAACCTCCGCTGATATCAAGGTTTTCCCGGGCAACTGCATTGCTGATATCATCAAAGGTAACATTGGCGCTTTGCATCCGGTAATTATCTACGTTTATCTGGAACTCTCTTTCCGGTGCGCCAACAAGGTCAACGCGGTTTATCTGGGGTAATTCTTCAAGCCTGTCTTTAAGATCATCAGAATATTTTTTTAAGCGAACCAGGTCATAATCACCGCTGATGTTTACATACATTATAGGAAAATCACTAAAGTTAATTTCGAGTGATGTAGGTTCTTCAGTGAGGTCTGTAGGCAAATCCTTTTTAGCTTTATCAACTGCATCTTTAACTTTTTGTAATGCAATATCAGTCTTTACATCAGTCTCAAATTCAACTGTTATCAAAGAAAAATCCTGTTGAGATGTACTGGTTACCTTATTTATTTTTGTACCGGTTATACCTTTTATTTGTTTTTCAATTGGCTTTGTTACCAGGTTTTCAATATCCTTTGGCGAGTTTCCCACATAAATTGTTTGCACAGAAATAGTAGGTAGAACAATGTCAGGAAATTGTTCTTTAGGCAATGTTACAAACTGGGCAACTCCGGCGACAGCAAAAAAAATCATCAGCAAATAGATTGATGTCTTATTTTTTATCGCCCATGTAGTGGGTTTAAACTGCTTGTATTTATCAGTAAAATTTTCTAATGCACTCATATAATTCTTTTGAAAAACCTGCGTTAGTTTATTTAATTATTTTGTTTTCCGGCACCTGTATTTCATGTCATCTTCGTTGTGTCACTCACTTGTGCTTCCTGTTCTTTGGGCATCTTTTACAAGAAACATTAACGTCTTTCTTCATGAAGTTGCAAGCTTATTCTAATGTAATCAATTGCCCGTCATACAAGCTTTGAAAACCTTCAGTAATAACGGCATCCCCGCTTTGTAAACCTGTTTTTATTTCAAGCTTATCATTATTAAGCAATCCCACATTTACCATTCTTTTACGGGCATAAAGCTTCCCGTTTTCTGTGGTAGCTACCATCACAAATTTGCCTTTCTCGTCATTCTGCAAAGTGGCTACAGGCACGGCTAAGGCGGCCGTTGACTCATAATCTTTTATCTTTATTAATGCCACCTGGTTAGGCTTTAGCATTGCATCAGATGGCAGCTTTGCTTCTGCCACAAACCCGCGGTTATTTACATCAATTGAAGAACCAACAAAACTTAATTTAGTATTGAAAGTACGGTTGATATCCGGTACCTGCACAATTACATCAGTCCCCATTTTTACACTATTAAGGTAATTTTCAGGGATATTGCCAACCACTTTAAGCGCTGAATTATTTACAATTTTAATTTGGGCAGTGCCTTGTGGTGTAACACCAGAAAAGGTTTCCCCAATTCTTACATTTACTTCATCGGCCACTCCGTTAACATTGCTGTAGATATTGGCAAGATTTGATTGCTCCTGGGCGCTTTTCACGTTTTCCTGCATAGTTTTTAATTGATTATCCAGGCCTTCTGCATTAGATTTTGCCTGCAGCAACTGAACTTCGGTTCCTATATTTTGATTCCAGAGATTTTTTTGCCGCTGGTAAACTGACTGGGCCAAATCAAGTTGTGTTCTTACAGAAGCCATGCTTTGTTTTAATGCCACTACATTTTGCCGTGCTATAGCATCATCAAGCTTAAGCAAAAGCTGGCCTTTATGTACACGATCTCCTTGCTTTACATATATCGCAGTAACCAGGCCCGGTGCGCCTCTTGGAGCAATATAACTATTATTTTCAGCGTCAATGCGTCCCTGCAATTCAATGTAATGACTAAATTTTATTGGTTGCAATTTTTCTATACTTACCAGCTTTGCTTTTTGCGCATTCGCTGTACCTGGATCGATTTTGCTGAGCTCATCTTCAAGTTTTTTTATCTGGTCGTCTGTTTTACTTTTTTGTGCTTTAAGCTTTTCTAATTCCACTTTTTTATCAGTAATGGCAGCATCATTTTGTTTTTTGCCATTGCCGCAAGAAGCAACAAAAAGCAACATGCCTGTTAACAGTGAAACGATTGTAATCTTTTGCATAATTATCCGTTATTTATATTCGTTTATTCAATTATAATTTACCGGCAGCCCTTAAGTAATCAATCTTTGCATTTACAGCATCGTAAAGAGAACTGTAATAATTATTTTGGGCTACCTGCAATTCAGTTTGCGCAGTATATATTTCCTGGTTGCTTCCCAGGCCTTGTTCATATTTTAGTTTAGTGGTGTTGTATACTTTTTCTGCAAGCTCTATATTTCTTTTTTGATCATCCATTGTTATAACAGCGCTCTTCATTCTTATTCTCGATTGAGCCACATCATTATCAATTGCCTGTTTTATTTGCTCAATATTATTCTGTGTTTTTAGAAGATCAAGTTTTGCTGAAGCTATTCTTGCATTTCTTGCGCCGCCATCAAATAAAGGAACATTTAAATGCAATCCTATAAATGAAGAAGTGAAATATTGCCCTTTAAAAAAATCAAATTGCTGGCGCTGTGCATTTTTACTTAAATTACCTGAAAGCGCAAGCGTAGGTATTTTGCTTAGCCTGTATCGTTTTATATTGTAACCATTTAGCTTTTCAAGCAAGGTTAACTGCTGGTATTCTTTACGATCAGCATATTTATAATCCTGTTCAAGTATATTTTGCTTTAATTCTTCTTCTGATAAAGTATCTGTTAATATCAACTGATCTTTTTGCGGCATACTCATTAAAAATTTTAAGCCTGAAATGCCGGCATCAATATCATTTTGGGCTTTTACCTTTTGCGTTTTTAAATTATTTAACTGCACTTCTACTTTATCAACATCAAGTTTTTCAGCAAATCCATTCTTATAAATTTCCCTTGTATCGTTTAATAATTTTTCAAAACGATTAATATTTGCATCAATACTTGCAATTTGCTTTTTGCCAATAACCAACTGGTAATAAATCTTATAAATATTGGTTTTTATCTGCTCGCTGGTAACTTCAGCAACTGTAGTTGCATAAGTAATAGATGTTTTGCGGGCCAAAAGTCCTGCAAAAACCTGTCCGTCAAAAAGTAGTTGGTTTAGGTCAACACCTGCGCTGGCAGTATATTTAGAGCCAAATTGCGCCTCAATAAATCCAAAGTCTGAAGGAGCTTGTATGGGATTTCCATTCCCGTTTTTTACGCCTTCCTGCGTTAATACGCCATAAGTTGCCGCACCTATAAAATTGGGAAAAGTTTGTACAGCAACGTTGGGATTATAATTGGCATTTACACTGCCGCTTAATTGCGGATACGCCGCTGCTGTTATTTCTTTATTGGTTTGCTTTTGAAGTTGTATGTCGAGCAATGCATTTTTAACCTGTTCAGAGTTTTTTAAAGCATATTCTACAGATTGCTGTACACTAAAAGAATTTACCTGCTGGGCATCAGCTATATAATATGTTATCACCAAAATTAAAAATGTCAATACACTTCGCATCACAATTGTTTGTTTCATTTTACAATACTTTTTAGTCTTTCCTGCTGATACTTTAAAATAACTTTATAACCTCTGGTACTTGCTATACCAAACAAATAATACTCCGCCAATAATTTTTCAAGATCAACAAGGTTAAACTTACTTTTTGGAAAAATTTCCTGGTTAAATGGAAGCATAACGGTTTCAAGCCTCACTTTTGCGGCAACGTCTGTATTCACATCTTCCCGGTACAAGCCTTCACTTTTACCTTTTTCTATATTTTGTTTAATGTTATCAAAGAGATAAAAATTTTTATGTTGCTGAAATTTTTTAAATGTTTGCGGATGATTTCTTTCCAGGTCATACAAAATCGCAGGATTCATATTTTCAAACATTTCCTGCAGCATTTCCATTACCATAAAAACCTCGTGAATTGCATTATCTGCTTTAACACGGCTACCGGCACATTGTTCCCTGTTATGTACCAGCAGATCAGAAATCACAGAATCAACCAATTCATCTTTATCGGCGAACGTGTGATAAATGGTTTTCTTTGATATTCCTAACTGATTAGCAATCTCATCCATCGTTATAGATTTTATCCCGTAACGTTTAAATAATTCATCCGACTTTTGCTTGATCCTTTCCTTAACATCCATAAAAACAAATTCGGCGGCAAAACTATGGAAACTTTTTTATAAACCAAAGTTTCCTGTAATAACTTTTATAAGCGGTAATTTATAATATGAGTGGCCTACCTTTATTATCATAAATTTTTCATCATGTCCCGATCAATACGTTATCAAAAATTAATTCAATATTTTCTGCAGGGGCTTTTAATAATTGGCCCGGTAGCCATTACATTTTATACCATTTATATTGTGTTTGATAAAATTGATAACATTCTGCGTCCTGTAATTAATATACCCGGCATTGGCTTTATAATAATAATCTGCTTTGTTTTAGTCGTTGGTTACTTAAGTTCATCTTTTGTAATAAGCAGGGTAATTTCAATCATTGACAGCTTGCTGGAAAGAACACCCGGCATAAAATTATTCTACTCATTTATCAGGGATTTTTTTGAAGCCTTTGCCGGAAATAAAAAGAAGTTTACCAAAGGTGTATTGGCAAATATTGAAAATAATGATGTGTGGCGTGTAGGGTTTTTAACGCAGGAAGATATGAGCAAGTTTGCCATGGCAGATTTTGTTGCTGTGTATATCCCGATGGCGTATTCCGTGGCCGGCAATGTGTATATTATTCCTAAAGAAAGGATAAGGCCTATTACAAACATTAGCGCTACACAAACCATGAAGTTTGCGGTGAGCGGCGGCGTAACTGATATAGTAGAAGAATATCATCGTTAACTGAATTATAATATATATTTTTTACTTAAGTCTTAACAGAACATCTTGAAAAAAGCAATCCTGATTTTCACATTATTAATTACTCATTTTTGCAGTTATTGCTGGGGATTTTTTGCCCATAAAAAAATAAATTATTATGCAGTTTTCTTGCTACCTCCGCAAATGATGGTTTTGTATAAACCTAATATTTATTTTTTAAGTGAGCATGCTGTTGATCCTGATAAAAGAAGATACGCTGTTGCGCAGGAAGGCCCAAGGCATTATATAGATATTGATCATTATGGAGAATATCCCTATAATACTTTGCCGAGAAAATGGAATGATGCCGTTGCTAAATTTGGCGAAGATTCGTTAAACGCATATGGCATTGTTCCGTGGCATATACAAGTAATGTTGCAGCGCCTGACTACTGCTTTTAAAGAAAAGAACTTTTCAAAAATTATGAAGAACAGTGCTGAGATAGGGCATTATATTGCTGATTCACATGTGCCGCTTCATGCCAATTCAAATCATAACGGGCAATATACAAATCAAAAAGGTATTCATGGCTTTTGGGAAAGCCGTGTGCCGGAATTGCTTGCAGACAAAGAATTTGATTTTTTTATTGGTAAAGCGCAGTATATAAAAAATCCCGCCGAATATGTATGGGCAAGAGTTTTAGAAAGCAGCATCGAAGCAGATTCAGTTTTAAAGTTTGAACGGGCACTCACAAATCAATTCTCTAGTGATAAGAAATACGCTTTTGAAGCAAGAAATAATGTTATAATACGGCAATATTCATCAGCTTTTACAAGAGCATATGATAAAAAATTAAACGGAATGGTTGAGCGCCGTATGCGACTGGCCATTTTTTCTGTTGCATCTTTTTGGTACACAGCGTGGGTAAATGCCGGCCAGCCGGATCTTACTGATTTAGCTAAACAAACATTTTCAGAAAGCGATCTTAAAGAATTTGAAACTTTAAATGAGCAATGGAACAGCGCAAAAATTAAAGGCCGGGAACATGAATAACAAGCATAGGTACAGTTCTAAATCAGGAGCTGTTTTATTTTATACATTTGCACTAAATGAATTACATGCATACAGCTACTTTGCCGGCAACAAATGTGGGCATACATAATTTTAACGCCGGCCCGTCAATATTACCAAAAGAGGTTTTTGAGCAAGCGGCTGAGGCTATTTTAAATTATAATAATACCGGTTTATCAATTTTAGAATTAGGTCACCGCACTTCATTATTTCAGGATGTAATGGATGAGGCAAGAGATTTGGTAAAAGAACTTATGGATCTGGATAATGATCATGAGGTTCTTTTTTTACATGGCGGAGCCTCAACGCAGTTTATGCAGGTGCCAATGAATTTGCTTAATGAAAATGAAACAGCAGCTTACGCAGAAACGGGCATATGGTCTGACAAAGCTATCAAAGAAGCCAGGTTATTTGGCAATGTAAATATTGTATGCAGTTCAAGAGAATCCAATTTTACTTACATACCTAAAGATTTTAAAGTGCCTGGTGATGCTGCATACTTTCATCTCACCACCAACAATACTATACATGGAACGCAATGGCAAAAAATTCCTTCTGCTAACATTCCACTAATTGCTGATATGAGCAGTGATGTGTTAAGCCGGGTAATTGATTTTAATTTATTCGGTTTAATATATGCAGGCGCACAAAAAAATGTAGGAGCGGCAGGAGTAAATCTTTTGGTTGTAAATAAAAATATTTTGGGAAATGTAAAACGCCCAATACCTACTATAATGGATTATCGTAATCACATAAAAGAAGGCAGCATGCTCAACACGCCTCCCGTTTTTGCAGTATATGTTTGCCTGCTTACATTACGCTGGTTAAAAAAACAGGGCGGGGTATGTGCAATTGAAAAATTAAACAATGAAAAAGCTGAACTTCTTTATAAAGAAATAGATGCCAACCCTTTGTTTAAAGGTAACGTAGCAAAAGATGACAGGAGCAAAATGAATGTATGCTTTGTAATTACTAATAAAGAGCTTGAAGATGAGTTTTTATCATTTACAAAACAGCAAGGCATTGTTGGTATCAAAGGTCATAGAACTGCAGGCGGCTTCAGGGCTTCTTTATATAATGCAATGCCTTTAAGCAGTGTTAAAATGCTGGCTGATATTATGAAAGATTTTGCATTAAAGTATAATTAACTCCACTGCGCCTTCTTTACAATTACTTATTATATTTGATAACATAATCATTAAAATTCTCATCGGCCATAGCGATGAGCCTGCCAAAACATGGTGACCATTATTCCATTTAAAGCATTGCGGCCTGAAGCTCCATTTGCAAAACAAGTTGCTTCAAAACCTTATGATGTACTTACGAGCGCCGAGGCTAAAATAGAAGCGCAGGGAAATCCAAATTCATTTTTGCATATTACTAAAAGTGAAATTGACCTGCCTCCCGCTGTTGATCCTCATTCACAAAAAGTATATGATAAAGCCAGGCAAAATCTTGATGCCTTTATTAGCCGGAATATATTATTTACTGAGAATAAATCGTGCTATTATATTTACCGGCTTGTAATGAACGGCAATAGCCAGACTGGTCTTGTATGCTGCAGCTCACTTGATGATTATGAAAATAATCTTATAAAAAAACATGAGCTTACAAGGCCTGATAAAGAACTGGACAGGATCAATCATATCAAAACTACAAAGGCACAAACGGGCAATGTTTTTTTAGCTTATAAATATTTACCGGCAATTGATGAGATTATTGAAAACTGGAAAGAAGAAAGAAGCTCAGTTTATGATTTTGAAGCCAATGATAATGTACGCCACACTGTATGGATAGTAAATGACGAGAAAGTTATTAAACAACTTACTGCACTTTTTAAAGATCATATACAGGCCACATATATAGCAGATGGGCATCACAGGGCTGCTTCTGCAGCAAAAGTGCGCACTTATTTAAGCGGGGATTCTACTGCAGCAAATTATTTTTTAACTACATTATTTCCATCTAACCAGTTAAAAATAATGGATTATAATCGTGTAATTAAAGATTTAAACGGATTAAGTAAAGAAGAATTTATCCAGAAAATAAAAGAGAATTTTTCCATGCAAAAATCACATGAAGCGTTTTTGCCTTTAGAACCGCATACATTTGGGATGTACCTGGCAGGTGAATGGTATTCGCTTAGTGTTAAAGATTATCAGCCTGCAAATGACCCGGTAAAAGATTTAGATATAACTATATTACAGGATAAATTGTTGCAACCTGTTCTTGGAATATCAGATCAAAGAACAGATAAGCGAATAGATTTTGTAGGTGGAATTCGTGGTTTGTCCGAATTAGAGAACTGCGTTAATAGCGGACAAATGGCTGTAGCATTCAGCATATATCCTGTAAGCATTGAACAATTGTTTACCATTGCTGAAAGTGGAAGTATTATGCCTCCGAAAAGTACGTGGTTCGAACCAAAACTAAGAGATGGTTTATTAACACACATGATAAACTAAGCATATCATTACACTTATAGCAGGCATATTTTTTTATCTTTATAAGAATGAAAAAACTTTTTATACTTTCAATTTTCGCTATTTTTTGTGTGCAAATAATAGCGCAAACACAGGATGCGAAACAGCTTCATGAAACTGGCAAAACTTTTATGCGGCAGGGCGATTTGGCTAATGCTTCCCTTGTGCTAAACCGGGCTCTGCAGCAGGAGCCTGATAATATCGAAATCTTAAAAGATATTGCGTTTAATTACTTTCTTCAAAAAGATTATTCAAAAGCGCTGGAAATTGCTAAACCTATTACTGAGCGCAAGGATGCAGATGATCAATGTTATCAAATTACAGGAAACATATACAAGGCTTTAGGGCAGGAAAAGGAATGTGAAAAACTGTATAAAAAAGGCATAAAAAAGTTTCCCCAAAGCGGCGCTTTGTATAATGAGTATGGTGAATTATTATTTGCAACCCAGGATCCAAATGCAATTAAGCAATGGGAAAAAGGGATTGAAATGGACCCGGGATACAGCGTCAATTATTATAATGCATGCAAATATTATTACCTTACTTCTAACCGTATCTGGAGTATTATTTATGGCGAAATATTTTTAAATATTGAAGTATTAACCAGCAGAACTCCTGAAATAAAGAACATCTTACTTGACAGTTATAAAAAATTATTTGCTGATAACGATATTTTTATAAACACAAAAGATAAGAATAATTTTGAACAGGCTTTTCTGCAAACATTATATAAGCAGAATAATATTGCTGCATCAGGTATCAATCCCGAAACACTTACTATGATAAGAACACGTTTTGTTTTAGATTGGTTCAATAGTTATTCTTCAAAATTTCCATTCAGGCTTTTTGATTATCATTTACAGTTGCTTAGAGAAGGTATGTTTGATGCATATAATCAATGGATATTTGGATCAGCACAAAATTTAGTTGCTTATCAAAACTGGACAAGTACTCATGCGACTGAGTATGATACTTTTTCAAGGTTTCAAAAAGGAAGAGTTTTTAAAATACCTGCACAGCAATATTATCATAAATAACCTGTGGCAATTCATGAATGGTCAATTCAATGTCGCTGATTTGTCATTCACTATTCACGAGCAAAAGTTTATTTTCTAACAAGTTTTTAAACTATAATGACATCAATAACGGATTGTAAACGATTGTTTGATTGTGTTGACTATCTGTTGCAACATGCACCTTTGGAAGATATGCTTGCTTCAAAAGAAAATGGTGTGTGGATTAAATATAGCACTGAAAAAGTAGCGAAAAATATAAATGAGCTTAGTGCAGGACTTCTTAGTAAGGGAATAAGCTGCGGAGATATGACGGCTGAAAACAGGGACAAAATTGCCGTTATCTCAAAGAACCGTCCTGAATGGCTGATACTTGATTTGGCTGTGCAACACATTGGCGCTGTGCTTACGCCTGTGTATCCCACTATTGCTGCCACCGAGCTTGAATATATTTTAAATGATGCACAAGTAAAAATGATCTTTATTGATGATGAAAAAGTAGCTGCAAAACTATCAGCCATTGAAAGTCACTTGCCTTATTTAAAAGAAATTTATTCTTTTGAGCGAATAAAAGATGTAAAAAACTGGAGCGAGGTTTTATTATTATCTACACCGGAATTGTTAGCCGAAGCATCCAAAATCTCAGAAAAAATTAAGTACGAAGACCTGGCAACTATAATTTATACATCAGGAACCACCGGCATACCCAAAGGAGTAATGTTGTCACATAAAAACCTGATAAGTAATGTAGTGGCTTCTCTTCCTTGTTTTCCGCCAGGTAAAAATATGAAGGCTTTAAGTTTTTTGCCGCTCAATCATATTTTTGAAAGAATGATCAGCTACATATATTTATTTAATGGTACATCAATTTATTATGCTGAAAGTTTAGAAGCCATTGGTGAAAATCTTAAAGAAATAAAGCCTGATTTGTTTACTACTGTACCCCGTTTATTAGAAAAAGTTTACGATAAAATAATGGACAAAGGCATTGAACTTACCGGCGTAAAAAAAAGATTATTTTTTTGGGCTCACGGGCTGGCGTTAAAATTTGAAATAAATAAAAACATGGGCTTTGCCTATAACCTGCAATTATATATTGCCAATAAATTGATCTTTAAAAAATGGAGAGAAGCATTGGGTGGCCGCATAAAATGCATCGTTTCGGGCGGTGCAGCGTGCCAGGTAAGGCTGATAAAAATATTTACTGCCGCAGGAATTCCTATTATGGAAGGATACGGTTTAACCGAAACCTCGCCTGTAATAAGCGTGAACAGGTATAACGTGGATGAAAGAATGCTTGGTACCGTGGGGCCTTTAATAAATGGTGTACAGGTGAAAATTGCACATGACGGTGAAATATTATGCAAAGGGCCTAATGTTATGATGGGCTATTATAAGCAGCCTGCACTTACTGCTGAAACATTTGAAGATGGCTGGTTTAAAACCGGTGATATCGGTACCTTAATAAACAATAAGTTTTTAAAAATTACAGACAGAAAAAAGGAGATGTTTAAAACAAGCGGCGGAAAATATGTTGCACCATTGCCTATCGAAAATAAATTAAAAGAATCTTCTTATATAGAAAATGTGTTGATAGTTGGGGAAGATAAAAAGTATACTGCTGCACTCATAATTCCTTCTTTTTCTAATTTAAGGGAATGGTGCAGCCGGCATCAAATAAATTATAGCACCAATGTGGAAATGATAAAGAACAAAGAGGTTTTGAAAATGTATAAAGAAATTATTAATGGATTTAACCAACATTTCAGTCATGTGGAACAAATAAAAAAATTTGAATTGTTGCCATATGACTGGAGTGTAGAAACCGGTGAAATGACTCCTAAGTTAAGCATCAGACGCAAAATCGTAATGCAGAAATACAGCGATGTTGTAGAAAGGCTTTACCGGTAATTAATCCTGAAAAATTTGTTGCTCATCTCTTTCTTCTACCGGGATTTTTCTTATAAAATCATCATAGCCGTCATCATCATGGTCACTGTAAACACCATAAGCATCCATCGAATATCCTATTAATCCATTATTTGCTTCAATAAGATAAACAATGGTATTATCTGAAGGATCAGATTCGCCTTCAAACCGGTAAGTACGTATAATTTTAAGATCCTGCGGCTGATATACTTTACCCGTTCCGGCAGAAAATCCTTCAGGAGTCATTCTAAATTCTTTATCATGCTTTTTTATTCTTAATTTTTCTAATACTGAGGTTAAGGTGGACATTTCACCTGGCTTTTGCTCTATCATAAATATGTTATTTAAGTGAATAATCTCAAAGACAAATCTTGTACCCTTTACCTCAAACGTAATTAATAATTTACGTAATTGTTTAAAGAAAAACTACAAAGATTGATATACTTTAATTTTATTATACAACGTTTTTCTATCTATCTTAAGAATCTCGGCTGCTTTGGTTTTATTAAAATTAACGTCTTTTAAAACGTTCATTATAGTATCGTATTCAGCTTTTGCAGCTGCATCTTTCAGATCCAGATCTTTGGGGATTACAACATTATTTTCCTGATGCACATTATTTTCAACATAAGGCTGATGAAGATAAGAATTAGCAATTTCCCACGGCAATACCTTAGCGCTTATTTTACCAGAAGGCGTTAGCAGCACGGCTCTGCGAACCACGTTCCTGAATTCCCTGAGATTCCCCGGCCAGCTATAATTTAAAAACATTTCCATCACATTATCCTCGTAGCCTTCAACATGTTTACCTAATTCTTTATTGGTTTTATCAAGAAAGAAATCAGCAAATAACGGAATGTCTATTTTACGGTTTCTTAAAGGTGGCAGGTTAATTGAAAATTCATTAAACCTGTGATAAAGATCTTCACGAAATTTTCCTTTTCTGTAAGCGTCCTGCAGATTCTCATTAGATGCTACAATGATCCTTATATCTACATCCATTTCTTTAGTGCCGCCTACTCTTTTAAATTTTCTTTCCTGTATCACTCTTAATAATGCTGCCTGTATTTCGTAAGAAAGATTAGTAACCTCATCTAAAAAAAGTGTACCTCCGTTAGCCAATTCAAAGTGCCCCTCTTTATCAATTATTGCTCCTGTAAAACTTCCTTTTACATGGCCAAATAATTCACTTCCCGCAAGTTCCTTTGAAAGAGTTCCACAATCTATTGCAATAAAGGGCATGTTTTTCCTGTTGCTGTATTCATGAATCGTTTTGGCAATTAATTCTTTACCAGTACCGCTTTCACCGTATAATATTATACTGTAATTAGTAGAAGCAACAATTTCTATTTGCTTATATAAGTGAGCTGTTTCTCCATCCTGGCCTACTAAAAATTCCTGGTCGGCAGAAACAACATAAGGCTTTTTTACTTTTATTTCAGGTGTTTGAATATCCGGTAATTTATTATCTGAAGATTTTGATAACGCATTTTCAATTACATTAACCACTTCATCCGGAATTAGCGGCTTGGTTATATAATCAAAAGCGCCAAGCTTAATTACATCCACAGCAGTTTTGATATCGGAATATCCGGTAATAATTATAACTATCGTTTGAGGCTTTATTTCTTTTATCTTTTGTAATACATCTCTGCCGTCTTTATCGCCAAGACGGTAATCACACAACACAATATCATAATTTCCTTCAAAAAATTTAGCAATTCCTTTTGCTGCACTATGCGCTGAATCAGCTTCGTATCCTTTTTTTATAAGAAACCTGCCAAGCAGAAGGCACATGTCAAGATCATCATCAATAATAAGAATTCTTTTTTTCATAATTAATTTATGATAATAAGGAGTGCAAATCTACTCTAAAACTTTCTTTTTTAATACAGGGTTTCCAACTTCTACTTCTTCTGTTTTTATCCAAACTGCATACTCATTAGGTTGTATTCTTCCGCCATGAAGTTTTGCATATACTTTTGTAAACTCAGCACCTAAATATAGAATTACTGCACTGTAATACACCCACACCATGATGATGATAATAGACCCGGCGGCGCCATACAAAGTGGTAAGATTACTTTGGCCTAAATAATAACCAATACCCAGTTTGCCCAAAGTAAAAAATGTTGACGTAATTAACCCGCCTATTAATACATCTTTCCATTTAATTTTTGCATCCGGCAATACTTTAAACATCAATGCAAACAAAAAAGTTGTAGCTAAAAAACTTAGCACACTATCGGTTATCTGAATAAATAACAAACTGAACTCAGAAAGATACCTGCCAAGGTAGGTACCAAAAGCAGAAATTAAAGCATTTAATATTAATGATACCGTCATTATAAATCCTATACTTACTATTAAAGAAAAAGATAAGAGGCGTGTAAGAATTAATTTCCACCACGTTTTTTTTGTTTGAACTTTTAAACCCCATATTTTATTTAAAGAATCCTGCACCTCACTAAAAATTCCTGTGGCACCGATTATTAATACTATTATGCTAATTACACTTGCAAAAAAACCTCTGCCTGAAATGTGTATATTTTTAATTGTATCCTGAATTTGCAATGCCGCAGCCGGACCAACTAAATCTTTAATCTGAGAAAATATATGCCCCTGCATTGCTTCGGGTGCATAAAATATACTGCTAAGCGATATTATCACAATAAGCAAGGGCGCCAAAGCAAACACAGTGTAATAAGCCAGAGATGCGCTATATTTTAGAATATTATCTTCAGAAAATTCGGTAAATACCTGTTTAAGATACGTAAAAATGGTAATAATTTTTTTCTTCATTTATTACATTTCGTTTAAACAAAAATACTGTCTGTTACATTACGAAGTTAGATGATGTTATTCCATGTTTGGAGATTTATTATCCGTTTAAAAACAAACTAAACATTTATAACTGGCAAATTAATTGCCTAAATTATAAAAAGATTGTATGTGATGCATCAGGAATCAGAAAAAAATTTTGAAGTTTTAATAATAGATGATGAGTTAGATATTTGCTTTTTACTGAGCAGTATTTTAAGGAAATTAAACTTTAAAACCTCTTATGTTACTACGCTTGCTTCTGCAACAAGAGTATTATTTGAGAAAAAGCCCGACATTATTTTTCTGGATAATCATTTACCCGATGGCTTTGGAGTTGACTTTATCGGCCAGATAAAACAAGATCATCCGCTTTCTAAAATTATAATGATTAGTGCTCATGATACTAAAGAGGATAAAATGAATGCATTTAACAGGGGCCTTGATCGCTTTATTGGAAAGCCTTTTAATAAAGACAGTATCATTAAAACCTTAAATAGCTTACTTGAAAATATTCATAGCTAAGATTTGCCCACATTTCGTAGAGTTATTTCCCCGACGGTTTTACTTTTAAATGCATTATTGATAAAATAAAAGAAGATAGCACTTGTTAATTTTCTGGCAATATTTTTATATATTTAAAACCGTATAAATTTTTTTTTAACCTAAATCTTTTTTTAACATGGGAAACATATTATATCTTATCGCAGTAATACTGGTAATCATCTGGGCAATTAGTTTTTTTGGAGGTTACTATACGGGCGGATTAATTCATATTCTTTTGGTAATTGCAATAATTGCAATATTGTTGAAAGTGATAAGAAGAAGCGACGTTTAATGCTTTTAAATATCTCTTCATCAATTGTCTTTATAGTTATGAATTCTATGTAAATAGATTTTCAGGCAAAAGAAGGCAATAAAGAATATGATTTATTAGATTACAAGTTAAGGCAAGAATAGGAAAAAAATGATGATTAAGACAATTGCAAATTAATCTTGTTACAAAAACTGAAATTGTAAAATGGTAAATAACTGATATTATATTTTACAATTTTTCTTTTCTAAATTAGCTTTAAAGCCCTCATATCATGAGGGCTTTTTAATGTTATATATATGTTGATCACCAATGACTCACCCTTTTATGTAAAGCTTGCTTTTAAGTTCCTGGTAATATTTTTTATTTGCTTTTTTATTAATGTATCACAAAACATTCTGATACCTTTTGCCTTTGCAATCTTGTTAGCTGTACTATTATTACCGTTAGCAAATTTTTTTGAAAAAAAAGGTTTGTCAAGAGTTCTCTCAATTGCATTATCGCTCCTTTTTTCAGTTGTTTGTTTAGCCGGAATTGTATATTTTTTATCTACACAAATTGCCAGTTTTGTTGATGACATTCCTTCAATAAAAAAACACCTCAGCGATCATTTTATTGCCTTACAGGGATGGATAAAATCAAAGCTTCACATCTCTTTTAATGAGCAGAATGAATATTTAAATAATGCTGCTGAAAAATTGAGGGACTCTGGTACAGGTTATATAAGAAACACTTTTTTTTCTATCACAGAAGCTTTAATGCTGTTGATTCTTTTGCCAATTTACACCTTCCTTATATTATATTACAGAGACCTGATAAGAAGATTTCTGTTTGCTGTTTTCACAAGAGAGCAGGGCGATAAAGTATCTTTGGTTATTAAACAATCCAAGCTCATGATTCATAATTATATGCTTGGCCTTGTTATAGAAATGGCCATAGTAGCGGCTTCTAATTCAATTGGTCTTGCTCTTATAGGAATTAAGTATGCTATTTTCTTTGGTGTGTTGGCGGCCATATTAAATGTAATTCCATACATCGGCATGTTTACGGCAACTTTATTTACTATTTTAATTTCACTTACCACGTCAAATAATACTAATGTTATTGCATGGATAATAATAGTTATGTACGGCATTCATATAATTGATGTAAATATTCTGATGCCTAAAGTTGTAGGTTCAAAAGTGAGAATAAATGCATTAATATCCATCCTGGGAGTAATTATTGGCGGCGCTTTAACGGGTTTATCAGGACTGTTTCTATCAGTACCGGCTGTAGCTTTAATAAAAATTATTTGTGACCAGGTAGACGATTTAAAACCCTGGGGAATGTTGTTGGGAGATGATATAACACCTTTACAAAAATATAAATTATACAGCCGGCTGAGAAATTTGAAAAAAACCAAGAAAGTGGATAGTTCAACTATTAATTAAAGTAATTATTTGTTACCCGTAATTTAATGTGATTGTAAAAGTGGTGCCTTTGCTGATTTCACTTTCAACCTGTATATTGGCTTTGTGGCCAATAATAATATTTTGCGTATGGGCAAGACCAAGCCCGGTTCCATTTTCTTTTGTGGTAAAATAGGGCTCAAATAGTTTTGAAAGATGTTCTTTACTCATGCCCCTGCCGTTATCAGTGATGGCGGCAACACAGCGTCCGTCTTTATGTGCAGTTTTTATTAGAAGAATTCCATCATTAGCTTCCATTGCCTCAATTGCATTAACGATGATATTTAAGAAAGCGATTTTTAATTTTTCAGTATCAGCTAATATATCGCATAGATCAGGCGTATAATTTTTAATTACCTTAATTCCTTTTAATTCAATCCTGTCCTGGGCAAATTCCAGGCTTGCATCCAACAAATCATTTAAAGAAACTTTTGAAAAATTTAGTTGTGTAATTTTTGTTGAATTTAAAAGATCGCTTATCAGTTGATTAATCCTGTTACCGTTTCGTGTAATCATATCTAACAATAAATCTATTTCCGGATTAGGCGGCACTTCTGAGCGAATTTGCT
The DNA here is from genome assembly GCA_964236235.1 of uncultured Chitinophagaceae bacterium. GTDB lineage: Bacteria > Bacteroidota > Bacteroidia > Chitinophagales > Chitinophagaceae > Ginsengibacter. The sequence continues at coordinate 56,628 of CAXSDW010000003.1, read as the reverse complement.
CAGCTGCAAGGCTTATATTGGTTAAAGGATTTCTTACTTCATGAGCAATAGTTCTGGAGATTCTTCCGGTAACGGCAAATTTTTCTATGCTTTTTAATTCTAATAATTCTTTATTTAAAGCATCTAATTCTTTAATGCGTAATTCAAGTTGTCTTCTAAATTCTTTTGCGTTATAATCGGCTTCTTTTTTTGCCCTGTTTTCCTTGGTAAAAGTTATGATGGAATAAAAAGTTAATAGTATCGCAACGATAAGAGAAGCAATATTAATTGTTTTAATAAAATCAGAGAATGATGAAAGCCTGCCTGATCTTTTTAACATCAAAACATTTTCTTCATTTTGCATTTTCAACATTAAATGGCGTATTTCATCCATCTTATGTTTGCTGCTATAACTGGTAATTTTTAATGCGTCTGTTACCTGGTAATTATTCTCTCTAAAAAGCGAATGAGCTGTTGATACAAGGGCATATTTTTGTTGTATTAAGAGATGAAGAGTATCAAGCCGTTTAACTTGTAACTTATTATCAGTTACAAGGTTTTCAAGCGCTTTAAAAAGTGAATCTATGGTTGATTCGCTGCTTTTATAAGCATCTAAAAACCGTTCATCTTTTGCAATAACATACTCTCCAAAGGAAAAGTCAGCATCCTTTACGGTAGAGATCAGTAAATCAAGATTATTTAAAACACTATTAGTGTGATTAACTAATTTAGCCTGGTCTAATAATCTTTGCGTAGTATAAAAAGTAAGTACATAAGAAGTAAGCAAAAGAATAAATGCAATAAGATATCTCCACCTTACTCTATCCGCAATTTTATCTACTATATTAGTTAGCATACTTTAATTATATCAATAATCAATTAAGCCACACATAACAGGTTAATGTATAGTTACGCCTAAAATATCTTATGAAGTAACGCTGAAAAGTTAAATCATAAATAAATACCAGCTTAGGTGGACTAACTTAAAGGAGAGATATAATCAAAAATACTAACTGCTTATGCTTTATAATTTTATTTTTTTGCCCGGTTTATTAACCAAAAAATTAAAGCAATAACCACTACTACTAAAATTACACCTGCCCAAACTCCTGTTTTAAAAACATCGCCAATAGCCTGGCAGCTGCTTGTTGCAAAAATAATAATTACTAATAATGAATAAAGTAAGGTTTTGTTACGTTGCATGTTGATTATTTTTATTTTTAGATTTAAGTTTACCCCTGTTTTTATTTACATTATTTTGTGTTGCTTCATCAAGTGAATGGGTTGCAAACACGTCGCTCTCCGCTTTTGCGCTCTGAGAAAGATGAATGTAAAATTTCTTAATTACTTCCAGTTCTTTATCTGTAAGATCTTCAATATTCACCAGCCGGTTGCTTGCATCACAATTGGCAGCTATTAGTTCGTTTAATTTTAATTGTATTGCCTTTGTATCTTTATTTTGAGAATGTTGAATAACAAATACCATTAAAAAAGTAATCACCGTTGTACCTGTATTTATTACTAATTGCCAGGTATCAGAAAAATGAAATAACGGGCCTGTAACACCCCAAATTATAATTACCAAAAGTGCCAGGATAAAAGCCAAAGGTGTGCCTGTAGCCCTGGTTACAATATTTGAAAATTTATTAAAAAATGGGGCAAGATCTGATCTGTTTTTCATGTTGTTTTTTTATTTGGGAAAGTACATACTTAAAAAATTACAATTATGTTTTAATGAACGTTATTTAATGATCGTGATTAAATTCTACTTATTCTTCCGGTATTTAATTCTCATGCCTATTAAAATAACATTTAATAAAAATGAAAATGAATTGGTAATAATTATCGGTAAATCACTTCTCAATGTGCCATAATAAATCCAAAGACCAACACCTATAAGTAAGGTTAAAAGCATTACAAACGAAATTTCTTCAGCTTTTTTAGTTTTATATGTTTTTATTAACTGAGGCATCAGAGATAAAGAAGTTAAAATGCCGGCTACTAATCCAATCAGCTGAATAAAACCATTGCCATTTAAAAATTTTTCCAACCTTAAAATTTAGAGATATTTAAAAGCCAGGTAACTTAACTATTACCTGGCTTTTTAATTTAACTTTAATGATATAAATTTAAGTAATCTATAAGCTCAAATTAATCCTGAACTGCCTTCAAATTGATATTAATTTCAGCACTGCTTGTCAATAATTCATCTGTTTGTTTTTCTTCTGTAAGCGTTTGATCTATTAGCTGAAGAAGAATATTTGCTTTTGGATTTTGGTTTTTCCATGAAAATTAATTTAAAATGATCAATGATTTATTTCTACCTTAAAAAGATTATGCCAATAAAATTATGATAATAATGTAGCGTTATTACACCAAACAAAATCTTAATTAAAGAAACCATAAATATCTTCCTCAGAGTGGGAAAAAAAATACTCATTGCAAATGTGTCCGGCATTTATAACTGCTTCAATTATTAGCTTTTAGAGTAAAACGACAGCAAATAAACTTTGGCAAAATATTTATATGCTTATTGGAAACAATTCTTATTTTAAATCAATAAAATTATAATTATGAGCTCAGGTAAAGTATTAGCAAGTGTTTTAGCCGGTGCCGCTGCAGGCGCAATCCTCGGGATACTATTTGCCCCTGATCGTGGCACAGAAACCAGGAGAAAATTATCTGAAAAAGGTTCTGATCTTGCCGATTCAGTAAAAGATAAATACAATCAGTATTCTGATGTAATTTCTGAAAAATATGACGCGGCTAAAGAAAAAATATCAGGATTAGCATCTGAAGGACGGGATATGCTTAACCAGGCCAAAGATAAAGGCAATGCGATGAAAGCAGACACCATGAATTCAGATATCAGAAATAACATGAACTCCTAGTTACAACTAAATAATCTTCCGGTGGCAGCGTATAAAAGTCAGGACATAAAAGAAACTATACCAATGGAAAATAATAGAAGTTCTATTGAATCATTGGTAGAAAGAACGCGTAATTATATTGAAACAAGGATTGATTTATTGAAGTTAAAAGCTATTGATAAATCCTCTGGTTTTATTTCAGTATTAATTACCTACCTGGTAGTGTTCGTAGTATTTGTGCTTTTTTTTATGCTTTTTAATGTAGCACTGGCACTTTTGATTGGCGACCTGTTAGGCAAATCTTATTATGGTTTTTTTATCGTAGCTGCTTTATACGCTGTTATCGGATTTATTTTGTTGAAGAACAGGGAAAAATGGGTGAAAAAACCTGTTATTAATATGATGGTAAAAGAATTAATTGATTAGTTTTTTAAGTACCCTGAATAATGAGTAAAAAGTTACATAATATACACAATTCGGAAGATCTTAAAAATGCAATAGCTGATCTCGAAAAAAGGAAAGATATAGAAGAAGCTGCACTGAAATACGAGTTTCACGAAACTTATGAAACTTATAAACCTGCAAATCTTTTAAAAAATACTTTAACCGAGGTTTCCGCATCGCCAAAGTTTCGTCATAATCTTTTAAATGTTGCTCTTGGTTTAGGCGCAGGTTACTTGTCACAAAAATTAGTAATAGGAAGATCTGCCGGACTTTTAAAAAGATTAGCAGGCACTGCTTTACAGTTTGGCGTTACCTCATTGGTTGCTAAAGCTGGCTCCAATAGCACTAACTCTCCTAAAAAAGGAAATATTCTTAAGCGAATATTTTCACGTTCCCGTGTTAACCATCAAGTTTCTTAAGGCATTTATTAAGGTCTATTCCCTTTCCCAAAATATCTTTAAACATATCTCCGGTCTTTTTTACCCTTTCTAAAGTATTTTTTATATTAAAGTTTTTAGGAGATAACCCACTCTTAACTTCTTTCCATAATAGCGGGGTAGACACCGTTGCACCTGCTTTTGGCCTAAGGCTATAAACCGAAGCAATAGTTTGACCTCTCCTGTTTTGCAGATAATCCATGTATATATGCCGGTTCCCTCTTTTCTGTAAATTTCTTTCCAATGTGGTAAACTCAGGAAGCTGCTCATTAGCCAGCATGCACACGAGGTAAGCAAAATCTTTCACCTGGTCATACGTATATTTTTTTGCAGTAGGTACATATATGTGTAAGCCGGATGCTCCGGAGGTTTTACAATAAGCAGCAGCGCCGGCTTTATCTAAAACCTGTTTAACAACATTGGCTGCTTCTATCACCTGCTCAAAAGTATTTTGGTCAGACGGATCAATATCAATAATGAGATAATCAGGATAATCAAGCGCTTCAACAGTTGAATGCCATGGATTAATCTCGATGCAACCAAGGTTATTAAGGTAAGTAAGTGTTGCCTGGTTATCACAAAGTATATAGTCAATGTCTTTGTTCCCGGAATCAGAATGTACCTTTTTACTTTTTACAAAAGACGGCGCTTCTTCTCCTGCATCTTTATGAAAAAAACCTTTGGCATTTATGCCATTCGGGTTTCTTAAAAGTGATTCCGGACGGCCTTTTAAATAAGGTAAGATATACTCACTCATAGAAATATAATATTCAATTACATCGCCTTTAGTAACTCCATCATCAGGAAAATAAATTTTAGTTGGGTTTGATGTAGCAACTTTTATTTTTCCAAATGTGTAAACTTTTGATTTATCATTTTTTTCATCACCTTTTTCTTTTTCTGACTGTGATTTTGTGATTGCTTTTGTATTTGCCATGGTTACTTCTTTAACTGATTTGTCTTCTCTTAAATGAAGAAATATTGGGTGTCTTAATTTGCCATCATTAGTTACTTCAGTGAATTTGATTTCGCAAACGAGCTTAGGTTTCACCCATGTTACCGGCATATTGGTTTTTACCTTCTCATCAAATGGAGATTCTTCCTGCACCAATGGCTGCAAGGTTTCATACATTTCTTTTAATGATTTGTTATTAAAACCTGAGCCTGTATGACCAATATACTTAAGTTTATTTCCATCTTTTATAGCCAACACCAAAGCGCCAAAATATTTTCTGCCTCCGCCAGGTGATGTGTATCCTGCTATGATGGCTTCCTGTGTTTGATTGTGTTTTATTTTCAGCCATTCACTGGTTCGTCTTCCTTTGTAATATTGGCTGTCGCTTTTTTTTGCCATTATTCCTTCAAGGCCTTGCTCTTTTGTTACTTCAAAAAATGATTTTCCTGTTCCAAAAATGTGATCAGAATATTTTATTACATCATTCTTTTCAATTATCCTTTTCAGCAATTCCTTTCTTTCTACTAAAGCCAAAGAGCAGGTATCATTTCCATTAAGTGATAACAGGTCAAATACACAGTATTGGATGGGCCGGTGTGTATTATCTTCATAATGCTGCAAAAGCTGAAATTCAGGATGGCCTTCATCATTAAGCACAACTATCTCACCATCCAGCACACAATTCTCTTTTATATTTTTTAATTCTCTGGCAACAACAGGATAGGAGTTTTCGAACGTAATTCCATTGCGTGAATAGAGCCTGACGTTACCATTTTCAATTTCAGAAATAGCCCTGTAACCGTCCCATTTAATTTCGAACAGCCATTTATCGTCATCAAAAACTTCCTTGGTTTCCTTTGCCAGCATCGGCTTGATAAAACTGGTAAGTTGCCTGCTCTGTTTTACTGATGTTATGAAGGAAGTTTTTTTTTAACGGGTTGCTTATTTTCTTTAAGCCATTTATTTATGGGAGAGTTATCCGGAGTATCATTTTCACTATCGTAATCTTCGTGAACTGCATATTCGTCATTATGCTTTATAAGTAACCATGTATTTTCTTCTTTACCTTTTAGCTTAACTAAAGCAAATTCGCCTTTAAGCTTTTTACCAAATAATCTTACTTTAAGATTCCCGGATTTTAAGCCAGCCAGCAAGTTCTTTTCTGCGACAGGCTTTTCAGAATTCTCCAGATCAGAATAATAACCTTCGTCCCAAATTTCCACTATTCCTGCACCGTAATTTCCTTCAGGTATTATGCCACTGAAATCTTTATAATCATAAGGATGATCTTCTACCATCATTGCCAAACGCTTATCTTTCGGATTAAGAGATGGACCTTTTGGAACGGCCCAGCTTTTTAAGACACCTTCCATTTCCAATCTAAAATCATAATGTAAACGGGAGGCTTTGTGGCGTTGCACTACAAAAGATAATTTGGAAGCAGACTTTGTTAACTTTCCTGAAGGCTCAGGTGTATCGTTAAAATTTCTTTTTTTATTATAAAGTGTCAGAGCCATATTACGAAGCTTTTTTACGTTTTACATCAAGGCTTGCTTTAAGCTGAGCCATCAGGTCTTTTGTTTTACTGTGAACCACTTTCATTTCAGGAGCTATAATCTTCTCACCTTTGGATTTTGCCTGTATCAATTTTAATAGTTCCGCATTGTATGTATCCTTATATTGAGAAATATCAAATTTACCTGTGAGTTGGTTTATAAGAGAAACAGCCATTGTAAGTTCTGCAGGTTTTACATCAGTTTTTTCTGGTAATGCGAGGTCTTTAAAATCCCGGATTTCTTCTTCAAATCTTATCTTGTTCAAAATAATTAAATCCTTTGTAGCTCTTAGTACTGCCAGGCTTTCTTTGCTTCTCATTACAAATGTTGATATACCAATTTTACCCGTTTTTTGTAATGCCTGTCTTAATAATTCATAAGCTCTTGTTCCCGATTTATCGGGCTCAACGTAATAAGGCGTTTCATAATAAATGCTGCTTATTTCTTCTTCTTTCACAAAATCAGAAATCTCTATGGTCTTTGTTTTTTTTGCGCTTGCTGCCTCAAAATCTTTTGGCTCAAGTATCACATAATCATTATCAGTTTTGTATCCTTTTACAATATTTTCCCAGGTAACTTCTTTGCCTGTTTTTTCATTCACCCGCATAAATCTTATGTTTGAATGATCCTTTTTATCGAGCATATCAAGATCAAGATTACTTGATTGTGTTGCACTATATAATTTAACCGGGATGTTTACCAGTCCAAAACCTATAGCGCCTGTCCAAATCGGTCGCATAAAATGAGTTTGATTATCTAATAATTTGTATAAGAAAGTATTATGCCTTTTTATTATACTATTAATAGCGCATTAATAAAAATATGAAAAAATAAGAAAATAATACTACGTGGAAATATTTCTACAAATAACGTCTCAATTATTTACCAGAAGTATTTTGGTTTATTAAAAGAAGCAATGCCGGAAGCAAAATAAGATTTGTAATAGTTGCTACAAACAACGTAACAGAAGTAAGCCAACCCAATGCTTGTGTGCCGCCAAATTCACTAAAACAAAAAATAATAAATCCAACTATTAAAACCATTGAAGTGTATAAAATGCTAAGACCAGTGTGTTTTATTGTTTGCGTTACTGTATTTAAAACGTTATTATTATTGTTCGCAAATTCCTGCTTATAATTAACCAAAAAGCGAATAGTAACATCAATTGCAATTCCTAACGCCACGCTGAAAACCAGTACTGTAGAAGGTTTTAACCTAATGCCAGCCCAGCCCATTATACCGGCAGTAACAATTAGAGGAATCACATTTGGAATAAGAGAACAAAAAAGAATTTGAACAGATTTAAATAGATACAGCATGCATAAAGCGATCAGTAAAAATGCCCAGAGAATACTTTCCTTTAAGCCATTGATGATAAAACGGCTGCCTTCTAAAAAGGTAATGCTGCTGCCAGTTAGCCTCACATTAAATTTAGATGAGTCAAATAACTGGCTGGCCCGTGCTGAGATTTTATTTAAAATGATCGGCAATTTTTTGGTGCCTACATCAACCATATTCATACTTATCCTTGTGCTTTGCCTTTCAGTATCCATAAATGATGTAAGTAATTTAGTAAAGCCATCTTTCTCATTACTATCTTTTTTAGGCTTTAAATATTCACCAACAAAAGCGCCGTCAAATGAATTAGGCAAACTATAATTTGCAGTGTCTCCTTCATAAAAAGCCTGCTTTGCAAACTTTAAACCTTCTGCAATTGACAGCGGACGTGCCATTTCTTTACCTGCTGTAATGTATTGCGACAGCGAATCTATTTTTTCAAAAACAGGTAATGCACGTGCACCTGCAAGGCCGTATTTCTTTTTAGTATCTATAACTATTTCAAGTGGCATTACCCCGTTAAAATTCTTTTCAAAAAATTTCAGGTCAGTATAAATTTTATCCGTTTTAGGCAGATCATCTACAATAAACGCTTCACTCTGTAAGCGGAAAATTCCTATCACAGAAAGAATAATAATAATCAATGTGATAGCATAAATAAACTTCTTATAATTAAGCACCCAGCTTTCTAATTGTAAAAGCAATTTAGTGAGCCATTTGTTATCAAGATATTTAGTTTGAGTGTGTGAAGGCGCCGGAAGATAACTTAATACAGCAGGTAACAGGATGAATGATATGAAAAATATCATCATGATACTTATTCCTGACACTGCTCCAAACTCTTTTAAAACGGCGCTTTTTGTAAAAGCAAATACTGCAAAACCTATAGCAGCAGTGAGATTGCAAAATAAGGTGACAATGCCCATCTTACTTACCATATCAACCAAAGCCTGGTTTTTATTTTTATTAATGCGATAAGTTGAATGATATTTATTTAAAAAATAAATGCAGTTTGGAATACCAATAACAACTACTAATGGCGGAATCAAAGCATTTAATAAAGTTATTTTGTAGCCAAATAAATAAAGGATTCCAAAGCTCCACACCACACCTGTTAGTACAACTGTCAGTGATATTAGTGTAGTGCTTACAGACCGGAATAATAATAATAAAATGATTGTGTATAATATTAATGAACCAATTAAAAACAAGCGCATTTCTTTTGCAATTTTTTCTGCAACAAGTGTTCTTATTAATGGAAGGCCGCTTATATAGGTTGAAATATTTGTGGCTTTTGAAAACCCATCAGTTAACTTAATTATATCATTAACAATGGCAGTTCTTGCAGGAGAATTAAGCATATCCTTATTTATACGAACCCCGATTAAATAAGAGTTTGTTACCGGATTATATAAAAGCGTTTTGTAAAACGGAAGAGAAAAAAAAACTTTTCTGCTGCTATCAAGCTGCTGCTGCGTATTTATATCTACCGGAAAAATAAGAGTAGAAGTCAGCTTTTCTGTTTCAACATTTTTTATAAGATTAATCGCAGAGGTAATACTTAAAACACTCTCTACATGAGGCACTTTTTTTAAGTTGTTATTAAGCTGGGAAAAGGTTTTGAAAGTATTAAGCCCGAAAATTTTGTTTGTTTGAATTGCTATAACCAACATGTTACCATCATCACCAAACTTCTGCTTGAAAGACAGGTATTCTTTATACTTTGGATTATCAACAGGAATTGCCTTTGAAAATTCATAGCTCAATTGCACTTTACTGGCAAAGTAAGCCATCAACAACGTTATACAAAATAAAATGATAAGTAATGGCAGCCTGAATTGTAAAACAAATTTTGCCAGCCGTTGCCACATAATATCGGTATTAATGCAATAACAAAGAAACTAAATAAAGATTGCTTTCAGCAAAAAAGCCATGCTTTTAAACAGTTGACTTTTACTATTATAAATTAAGCTTATTAAACGAACTTTAATGCGAACTTAAATCCCTTTTTTGGGCACAGGACATATGATTCATAAAACAAAAGGTATTGTTCTGCGTGCTATTAAATATGGCGAAACATCATTGGTGGTAAGTATTTTTACTGAGCTATTTGGTATTCAATCATACATAGTAAACGGGATTCGCACTTCGGGCAAAACATCTTCTAAAGGAAATTTATTTCAGCCATCTGCCATTGTAGAAATGGAGGTTTATCATAATCAATTAAAAAATTTACAACGGATCAAAGAAATAAAATGGAGCTATATGTATCAAAATGTTTTAACTGATATAACCAGGAATGCTGTAGGAGTTTATATGATTGAACTTTTACAAAAATGTTTAAAGCAGCCGGAAAGTAATGCCGATCTTTTTCAATTTAGCGAAGATGCTTTGATGCGGTTAGACTTAGCAGGAGATGCCGTTACAGCGAATTTTCCCTTATATTTTTCATTACAACTGATTCATTTTTTTGGCTTTGCCATACAGAATAATTATTCAGAAAAAAACACAATTTTAGATCTGCAGGAAGGTTTATATACAAATCTTCCGCCCGAACATTCATATTTTTTAGAAGGTAACTCTGCTTATGATATTTCACAATTATTAAAGGCCAGGCATCCTGATGAACTTGATGAAATAAAACTTAATAAAAACACAAGGCGTGAAATACTTTTGGTGTTGCAAACATTTTATGCGCTGCATATACAGGAATTCGGAACAATGAAAACGTTGCCGATATTACACGAGATATTGTCATAATATGATTGCAGCGATTATAAAATTCTTCTGCAAAAAGAATCCGCTTTTAATTCCAACTTATCAATGTTTTCTATCAATACAATGCCTGGTTTTTTTCCGCTTTCAAAACTTCCAAGAATGTTATCCATTTGTAATGCCTTAGCTCCGTTGAGTGTAGCCCATCGCAACATTTCATTCAAAGACAAATGAGGCAAATATTGATTAAGTGTTTTTATTTCTTCTAAAATATTAAGTTGATGATTGCTTGCAAGACTATCTGAGCCAAGTATAATATTACAATTATTCTTTAGCAGCATTTCAACAGGTGGCAATGTATTTTCAATATACAAGTTAGCATTTGGGCAAAGACAAAAAAATATTTGCTGATCAGCTTTTTTGTTGTTAAGCACAAATTCAATATCCGCCTGGTTTGTAAATGTATTATGTACAAAAATTATTGAAGCCGCTTTTTGTAACTTTTGAAAACAGGATTGCAAACTGCTTTTCTTTGCCGGAACAAAAAAAGAATTATCAATCTTCATCATCTCATACATTCTAACAAGGTCGCCGGTTCCATTAAAAAAGAATTCATCTTCATGAGCAGTTTCCTGGTTGTGAATACTAACGGTTTTGTTTTCAAAAAAAGGAATAATATTTTGCCAGAGATCATCTGAAACTGAATATGGCGCATGTGGAACAATAGAAGTATCATTAGATATTTTTATAAACTCATCATACAAAATTTTGCTTCTTTCAAATCTTGATTTTGCTAAAGCCGGCAGCCAGCCACTCGTCTCAATAAAGTTATAGTATGCAATGTTAGCCTTCTGTTTCACCGGCGCTGTTAAAAGATTATTACAAATATCTCCTGCGGCCACAATACCGTTTTGCAACATGTCCGCTTCTGCCTTATTTATTGCTGACAATATTTCTTCTTCAAAAAAATGCCGTCCTGTAACAATCTTGTAAACAAAATCAACAAGCCCGGTTTTCTCCGGAATTAACCCTTTCATATGGCTTAGCTCTAAATGGCAATGAGCATTTACAAACCCGGGTGTAATAATTCCTTTAAATACTTCAACATCATTACCAGCTTCAGTTTTATTTACAACAGAAAGTATTTCACCATTTGTTTTTGTGATGAGTACGTGAGTATTATTAAGTATATCATTGCCCGTAAATAAAAAGTCTGCTGTAAATTTTCGGTAACTCATCTGAAATTTTATTGATTTAATTTTGCAAACACTGTCAAAAAAATAGGTAATAATTAGCTCGCAATGCTTATAATTCTTGGAAAGATAGCAGCTGCAAAAATAAAATTAAGGTATGTTAGATAAACTGGATTCTATAAACGCCCGCTTTGATGAGTTAGGTATTGCATTATCTAATCCTGAAATTGTATCGGATAATAAAAAATATACTCAATTAAGTAAAGAATACCGCAGCCTGGAAAAGATTGTAAATGTAAAGAATCAATACGCTAAAATTCTGGATGATATAGCTTTTAACAGAGAGGTTTTAAATAGTGATGATAACGAAATGAGAGAGATGGCAAAAGAAGAATTGCCCGGGTTGCAACTGTCAAAAGAAGAGTTGGAAAGGAAGCTCAGGTCTATGCTGATACCAAAAGATCCGCAGGATGAAAGAAATTGTATCTTGGAAATAAGAGCAGGTACCGGTGGCGACGAAGCATCGCTTTTTGCCGGCGATCTTATGCGTATGTATTTAAAATATTGTGAAAACAGGGGATGGAAAACTGCGCTGCTGAGTGAGAGCGAAGGTACAGTTGGTGGTTATAAAGAAGTTCAAATTGAAGTATCAGGCGAGGATGTTTATGGCACATTAAAATTTGAAAGCGGCGTTCATCGTGTACAACGTGTTCCGGATACAGAAGGCAGCGGACGTGTACATACCAGCGCCGCCACTATAGCTGTGATGCCGGAAGCTGATGAGGTAGATGTAGAAGTAAAGGAAAGCGACGTAAAAATGGAAACTGCCCGTAGCGGCGGTGCCGGTGGTCAAAATGTAAATAAGGTAGAAACTAAAGTTTTTTTAACTCATATACCTACCGGGATTGTTGTAGTATGCCAGACAGAGCGCTCACAACTTGGTAACAGGGAAAAAGCAATGCAGATGCTGCGGACGAAGTTGTATGAGGAAACTGTTCGTAAACAGGAAGAAGAAATCTCCCGTCACAGGAAAAGCCTTGTAAGCACAGGAGACAGGTCGGCAAAAATAAGAACCTATAACTTTCCGCAGGGACGTGTTACCGATCATCGTATCGGGCTCACTCTTTACAATTTAAACAATGTATTAAATGGAGATATACAGGAATTTATTGATGCATTACAATTTGCTGAAAATGCAGAAAAGCTAACTGCTCAAAATTAATTTACATGCTTTAGCACTTTAAAATTGTTTATTTTTCCTTAACGTGTGAGCCAATTTTTTGGCATTTGTTTTGTAAAGTATAAAGCATAAGTTTAAAAGTCAATTTTCTCATAAGCAGTTAGTTTTGGTAAACGGCCCCTGTTTCTACAGGGGCCTTTCTTTTTGCGGACGATTGTGTATTTTACATACTCAGCGCTATTAATATAATTTGAATACTGAGTTGATTAATGTATCAAACCTTAATTATTACCTTTACGTATTTATAACCGAAAATTTTAAAAGCTTGAGTGTAGAAGCAGCAGAACGAAAATCATTTTTTAAAAAGATCCGCGGAAGGGATGATGAGAAATCTGAGATGTCCTTTATTGATCATCTTGAAGTTTTAAGATGGCATATAGTGCGCTCTGCAATTGCACTGGTTCTTGCCGCAATATTAATATTTGTATTTATAGATTGGATATTTGATCACATAATTTATGCTCCGGCACGGCAAGATTTTATAACTTACAGGGCTTTATGTAACCTTGGGCATACACTTCATTTAGGTGATACACTTTGCATGCCGCCCGTTAAAATTTCTTTGCTGATAAACACTGTTAGCGGCTCTTTCACTTCTGCCATTGATATTTGTTTTATGGGCGGATTGATTATTGCATTTCCTTATCTATTTTGGGAATTATGGCGGTTCGTTAAGCCGGCATTATCTTCCAAAGAATTAAAGTACGCAAGAGGCAGTATTGGCTGGGTTTCGCTTTGTTTTTTTACAGGTGGGGCATTCGGGTATTACTTATTAGCGCCTTTTACATTTAATTTTTTAGCCTCATTTAAATTAGGCACAGTAGGCGCTCAAACATATTTGCCCAGCCTGGAAGATTATATTGATACACTGGTGAATATTATAATTGGCTGTGGTATTGCATTTGAGCTTCCTGTGATGGCTTATATACTTTCTAAAATAGGAATTATATCTCCGCAGTTCTTAAGAACTTACCGTAAATATGCTTATGTAGTAATTTTAATAGTCGCTGCCGTTATTACACCTTCTCCAGATTGGACCAGTCAAACTATTGTAGCTATTCCGTTAATACTCTTATATGAAATTTCCATCTTTATTTGTGCCAGGGTGGCTAAGCAACAATTGTTGGAAGAAAAAGAATGGGATTAACCCGCAGCTATATGCACAAAAGTTAAAGATGTTTTATCTTTTGTAAAATATTATCATAGGGCATCACGTTTGAATATATTTGTACAAACACCGGCTCTTAATGAAACTCACTGGATGGCGCTTTCTTATTTTACTTTTATTTTCCCTTTCGTTTGTAGGTTTCACAATAAAAAAACCTAAAAAGAAATCCATTTATAAAGTAAATAAAACGGCCATCAAAACACCTGTTGCTGCCGTTCCAAAAAATAATCCTTATTATATCATTATAGATAAATCTGATTACGAACTAAGGGTTTATGATGATGAGGGCTGGTATGCAACTTATCCTGTTGTATTTGGCAGCAATGATTTAAAGGATAAATATATGGCCGGAGATAAAAGAACTCCTGAAGGAAATTTTAAAGTGTTGCTTAAAAAAATTCATCCTAAATGGGGCCCGGAATTGTTGCTGGATTTTCCTAATGAGGAAAGCATAAAAAAATTTAATGAGCGAAAAAATCAAGGGCTTATACCAAAAAATGCCAGTATCGGTAACGGCATTGCTGTTCATGCAACAAGGCCTGATGAAGAATGGACGGTTGATTATTATCAAAACTGGACCGATGGATGCATATCTTTAAAATATACTGAAGCAAAAGATCTTTACAGTTATATACCGGCCGGCACACCTGTTACAATTCAGAAATAAAGTGATTGTTTAGAGATGATAAAAAAATGAGACAGCCATCTCCATAGCTTAAAAATCTAAAGTCATTTTGCAAGGCGTATTCATAAATTTTTTTCCAGCGCTCTCCCGCTATTGCTGCAACTAATAATAACAAAGTTGAGTTTGGCTGGTGAAAATTTGTAACAAGAGCTTTCACTATTTTAAACCCGTACCCGGGAACAATTATAATTTGTGTTTTAATTAAAAGCCTTTGTATACCATGTATTTTCATCCATGTTAACAATGCTTGTAATGCAAGGCCGGTCTCAATTTTTGACTCTGCTAAAGGCAATTCATAAACTTCCCATTGTTTTATAAAAAGATAATCTTCATCAATGCTTGGTTGCAGATAAGCCTTAACGCCCATCCAATAAAGGCTTTCTAAAACTCTGAGAGAAGTTGTTCCTACAGCAACTATATTATCATTTAAATTTCTTACAATATTTTCAATAGCAGCAGCGCTGACTTCCATCAATTCTGCATGCATTTCATGATCACTAATTAAGGCGGATTTTACTGGTTTAAAAGTACCTGAACCTACATGCAGTGTAACAAAATCATGGGCTATATTTTTCTTTTGTAAAGAGTTAAAGATATTTGAAGTGAAGTGCAAACCAGCTGTAGGCGCTGCAACTGAGCCGTCTTTGTTTGCATAAATAGTATGGTATCTTTCTTCATCTTCTTTATTGGTTTTTCTTTTTATATATGGCGGTAAAGGAGTTTGTCCGGCCTCATTTATTATTTGTGCAAAAGTGAATTGAGAAGGATGCCATGTAAATTCTGTAACATAAGCACCAGGTAGTTTTTGCTGTAGTTTCGCTTTTAATATCACTTCAGTTTTATTAATGGATAGATGTTTTTCAAGCACACCTTCCTTCCATTTAGATGCGCCGCCAATCATACATTTCCATTGAACAGGGCTTGTTTCATTCATAATGTGTGCATAGTCTTTTTGTCGAAATGGCTCTAAACAAAACAATTCAATCTTAGCTCCTGAAGGTTTTGAAAATAAAATTCTTGCATGAATAACTTTGGTATCATTAAAAATGAGTAAACTTTTTTCAGGTAAATAACCAGCTATGTTCTTATAAATGTCTTCTGTTATAATTTCATTTTTCCAAACAAGTAATTTGGATTGATCTCTTTCTGCTAAAGGATAATATGCTATTTTTTCTTCCGGAAGATTATAGCTGTAGTTTGAAATTTCTAATTTCCCGGGATCAATCATAAGTATTTAAAGAGGCATACTAATCTT
Organism: uncultured Chitinophagaceae bacterium; assembly: GCA_964236235.1. Lineage (GTDB taxonomy): Bacteria > Bacteroidota > Bacteroidia > Chitinophagales > Chitinophagaceae > Ginsengibacter. The sequence continues at coordinate 40,793 of CAXSDW010000003.1, read as the reverse complement.
AATAAATTTAGACATGAACTCTTACAATTTTTTCTGCAAAATTTCATCAACAACACCAGGATCAAGTAAAGTAGTTGTATCCCCGATATTTTCATGCTCACCTTCTGCGATCTTTCTAAGAATTCTTCGCATAATTTTTCCGCTTCGTGTTTTAGGCAAGCCGGTTACAAATTGAATTTTGTCAGGTTTTGCAATAGCGCCAATCACCCGGCTTACGGTTTGATTAATATCTTTTCGTGTTTGTTCTTCATTAATATGCATGTGTTCATAAATAACAAACGCATAAATTCCCTGCCCTTTAATACTATGCGGATAACCGACCACAGCGCTTTCTATCACACCAGCATGCATATTGATCGCATTCTCTACCTCAGCGGTACCAATGCGATGGCCGCTTACATTTAGTACATCATCTACTCTTCCGGTGATCCTGTAATAGCCATCTTTATTTTTCAAAGCTCCGTCGCCGGTAAAATAAAAATTCTCATACGTCGCAAAATAATTCGTACGGCAACGTTCGTGGTCTCCATAAGTTGTTCTTAAAATGGCCGGCCATGGAGCTTTTATGCAAAGATTTCCCTTAAGAATACCTTCTTCATCAGCATCGGTTACCTCTTTGCCTCTGTCATCAACCAATACCGGTTGCACACCAGGTAATGGCAAAGTTGCCCAACTTGGTTTTGCAGGAGTTATCCCTGCTAAATTTGAGATTAAAATTCCGCCGGTTTCTGTTTGCCACCATGTATCAACTATCGGGCATTTGCCTTTGCCGATGTTATCATTATACCAATGCCATGCTTCTTCATTTATAGGTTCGCCAACTGTACCTAACACTTTTAGCGATGAAAGATCTTTGCCTTTCAATGGTTCCAAACCATAACTCATCAAACTTCTTATAGCAGTGGGTGCAGTATAGATTGTATTCACTTTATGTTTATCTACTATGTCCCAAAATCTTCCTGCATCAGGCCAGGTAGGGATGCCTTCAAACATAATACTTGTAGCGCCTGCACTTAATGGTCCATACAAAACGTAGCTGTGACCTGTTATCCAGCCTACATCTGCTGTACAAAAAAATACATCTCCGGGTTTATATTGAAATACGTTTATAAAAGTATAATTGGTCCATACCATGTAACCGGCACTGCTGTGCACAACACCTTTTGGCTTACCAGTAGAACCTGATGTATATAAAATAAAGAGCGGATCTTCAGCATCCATCTCTGTTGCCGGCATAGTAATTACGTTGTCTTTTTCTATTTGTGTTTCAGCATATTCCATCTCATCTTCCCACCACACATCTCTTCCTTTTAACATAGAGATTGGAGTTCTGGTTCTTGTATAAACGATTACTTTTTTCACCGTTCTGTTGCCTATCAATGCGTCATCAATAATAGACTTTAAAGGAATATCTTTTCCACCGCGATATGCACCATCGCAGGTAATAATAAATTCTGCCTGTGCATCATACAATCTGTCAGCAATGCTTTGCGCAGAAAAACCGCCAAATATAACACTGTGAATTGCTCCTATCCTGGCGCAGCCTAAAACAGCATAAGCAAGCTCAGGCACCATTCCCATGTAGATGCAAACCCGATCGCCTTTTTTTACACCATTATTTTTAAGCACCTGCGCAAACTGGCAAACTCTCTTATGCAGCCTTGAATAAGTTACTACTCTTGTTCTTTCTTCAGGATTATTTGGCTCCCAAATGATGGCCGGCTTATCTCCCAATTCTTCAAGATGACGGTCAATACAGTTTTCAGTAATATTCAGTTTTCCGTTAATGAACCATTTTACATCTGGCTCTTTAAAATTCCATTCAAGCACTTTATCCCACTTCTTTCTCCAGGTAAAATACTCAGCAATATTTTGCCAGAAATTTTCAGGATCTTTTACGCTTTTATTATAAGCTTCGTGGTATTCATCTAAAGATTTTATTTGATACGGATAAGACATATAGCGAGCTTTTTATTATAGGTATTTATAGAGACCGGCGTTCCTATTATTCTAAGTTAATTAAATTAATTTCTACGTATTCAAAACAAAATTTACTATTTCTTTTGCAAAACTACAATCCTATTGATCTATATATAGCATCCTGTATATTGCTTCGTACATTTAATTTTGAGAGCTTATCCCAATTCTGTTCAACATTATTTACCCTGTTACTTAAAAAAATATATACCAGGTTATATTTAGGATCAGCCCATACACAAGTACCCGTAAAACCTGTATGTCCGAAAGTAAGCGGAGAACATAAACTGCATGGATAAGGCGCAGCTCTTGTAGCGTTATCTTTTTCAGGTTTATCAAACCCAAGCCCACGGCGGCTTAAGCTTGTATTATATGAAGTAAATAGTTTTATCGTTTCTTCATTAATATACCTGTGCCCGTTATAAGTTCCTCCGTTTAAAAGCATTTGCATTATCACAGCAAGATCATTTACATTACTAAATAATCCTGCGTGGCCTGCAACGCCACCAAACATTGCAGCTCCCTGGTCGTGCACATCACCACGCAAATGTTGCATCCGGAAATAATTATCTGTCTCTGTTGGCGCAATTTCATTAAGCGGAAACCTTGATCTTGCATTGAACCCGGTAGATGTTAATCCCAGCGAATCATAAAATTGTTCTTTCACATATTCATCCAATGTTTTACCGGTAATACTTTCAACAATCTTTCCTAAAAAGATAAAATCATTATCACTGTACACATATTTATCTGGTGGCTCCAGGCTGCTTTGCAACATACGCTTATACATAGTATCCGTCCAGCTTTTATTAAGAAACAAATTTTCTGCCACACGAATACTGAATGAATCACTTTGCTGTGAAGCATATATTCCTTTATGCGGTTTTTTCAGGCTATCAAGTGTTTCCTTGTAAAAAAATATTGTAGGATTAAGACCGGCCTGGTGAAGTAATATATCTTCTATAACTAAATTTTGTTTATTACTGCCTTTTACCCATAAAAGATAATCACCTAACTTTTTACCAAGATCAATTTTATGCTCATCATATAATTTCATTACAGCAAGAGTGGTTGCACATATTTTAGTAACTGAAGCCATGTCATAAACAGCCGAAATATTTACAGAGTCAGGCGCATTATAATCATATTTACCAAATGCTTTTTGATAAACAATATTTCCATCTTTGGCAACTAACACTACACAACCAGCGGTTGCTTGTTTTGCAATAGCGTCGTTTGCGATGGAATCTATCACCATAAGTTTTGACTCATTAAACCCTGCAGCTTCCGGCGCTATAATCTTTAAACCACTTGTAATTAACCCGCTTCCAAAATGATATCTATCACAAACCGTTACAGGTAGTTTCCCTTTGAGGTATATTTTACCTTCTAAAAAATCCATCGCTGCATTTTGTGTTATGTCATCATCTTCATAACAGGCAACAAGATTGCGAGCATCGCAAAAATTTTTAATTGCATAAGGATTTCCAAAAATAAAAGTGATAGCTTTTGTTTCCTGCTGAAGCTGATGTGCCAGATTGACAGCATAATTACTTATTCCGAAATTGTTGCCCGGAAACCGTGTATAATTATGAATGCCTATTACCACCGAAGTATAGCGCTTTTTTATCAATTCCACCATTGAAGGGATTCTGCCTGCATCTTCTTTATAATTAAAATAAAATACATCTGCGCCGAAATCTGTCTTCATTCTTTTAGCAAATTGGTTATCCCCGGCAAGGCCAACACCAACATAAGCAATAGAATCAAAATTTTTATCCCTGGATTTAACCATTAAAGGAAAAAATGTTTTATCCTGGTTGTTAAGTAAAGTAATCGCATTTTGGGCGACAAGCTTTTTCATACCACTTACTTTAGTGTTTATATCTTCAGTAAGATGATTGGTATTAATTGGTTTTAGGTTACCAAGACCATGCATATATTTTACTGCCAGCACTTTTTTACATTTTAAATTAATATCATCCCACGATAATCTTTTATCATTAATAGCTTCTTTTATTTTTTGTATACTTGCTGATACATCGCCGGGAAGACAAAGAACGTCATTACCTGCAATTAAAGATTCAACAGCAATCTCTCCGGCCGGAAAAAATTTAGCTACGCCTTTCATGTCAAGTGCATCTGTAAAAGTTAACCCTTGGAAGCCAAGTTGGTTGCGTAACAAACCGGTTACATTATTTTTAGAAATTGAAGTCGCACGATTAAGCCTGTCATCAATGGAAGGAATGTACAAATGTGCTATCATCACACTTCCTGTACCTTCTTTAATCATCTCCCGAAAAGGATAAAGCTCAAGCGAATCCAACTGATCTTTTGTTTTATTTATTATTGGCAAATCAAAATGCGAATCCACACTTACATCGCCATGCCCGGGAAAATGTTTTGCGCATGCAAGCACACCGGCGTCCTGCAAACCTTTCATATATTGAACCCCGTACAGCGCTACTTTGTATTTATCCTCACCAAAAGACCGGTCGCCTATAACGGGATTAGCTGGGTTATTATTTATATCAACTACCGGCGCAAAATTTACCTGTATGCCTGCACGTTTACATTGTTCGCCTACCAATCTTCCATATTGATAAATGACTGACGCATCAGGCAGAGCGCCTAACATTATCTGGTGGTTTAGCGGAATAATACTATCCATACGCATGCCCAGCCCCCACTCAGCATCTATGCAAACCAGCAAAGGTGTTTTAGAAATGCTTTGAAAATGATTCACCAGCCCTGCCTGTTTTAATGGGCCGCCCTGGAACAAAACAATGCCACCTATATTATATTGCTTAATTGCTGAATCTATTTTTTGATCGTAGAACGTCACTCCACTGGCAGTTTTTTCACTAACCCTTAGCACCATAAGCTGTGCAATTTTTCCAGTATCTGACAGCGTATTAAAGACACTATCAACCCAGTTTTTTGCATCTGCAGACATTGTAGGTTGAGAGAAAGAAATCTGAAAATAGAATATTGCAATAATGAATAGAAGTAATGATTTTATCATGGAAGTATATAAGATAAATACAAATTAACAGGATTTAGAACAGACGGGTTAAAGAAAATTTCTTTTTAACTTTACTGCTATGTCTATTGCAGAAAAATACAGACCTTATTATACTTACACCGATTATTGCCAGTGGGAAGGACGTTGGGAATTGATTGAAGGAATGCCTTATGCGATGAGCCCTTTGCCGGTGCCCGAACATCAAAGAGTTACTCTAAAATTATCCATTTTATTTGAAGAGGCTTTGGAGAATTGCAAAAAATGTACAGTATATCCGCCATTAGACTGGAAAATTTCTGATGACACTATTGTACAACCTGATGTATTAATAGTTTGTGAAAAAATAGAAAAAAAATACCTCGATTTTCCGCCGGTTCTTATTATTGAAGTTTTATCTCCTGCCACCGCATCTAAAGACACGGGCGAAAAAATGGAATTATACCAATCACAAAAAGTAAAATACTATCTTGTTGTTGATGCTCAGTTTAAAAAAATTGAAGTTTATACATTACAGGATAAGAGCTACGGCCTTGCTTCAATAAATCCCCAAACATTTGACTTTATTTTTGAAGAGAATTGTTTTGCTACAGTAAACTTTGGATCGGCCTGGGAATAAGATTTCAATTAATGATCAAATTATTAATTTAAGCCCATTCATAAGCTAACTATATAATTAAAAAGCCATTTTGCAAGTTTCAAAAATTTTTGCGGCAGATAATATTAAATTCGCTGTTTAAAAGAATTTATTAAGGTGCCTGATATTGTACAACTTTTACCGGAAAATATAGCTAACCAAATTGCGGCAGGGGAGGTAATTCAGCGACCCGCAAGCGCCGTTAAAGAACTTCTTGAAAATGCAGTTGATGCCGGTGCTACTGAAATAAAACTTATAGTAAATGATGCCGGCAAAAGCCTTGTGCAGGTAATAGATAATGGCCACGGAATGAGCGAAACTGATGCCCGTATGTGCTTTGAGAGACATGCTACTTCTAAAATAAAAAATATAGACGACTTATTTCACATAAAAACAATGGGCTTTAGAGGAGAAGCATTGGCTAGCATTGCCGGCGTAGCCCAGGTTGAATTAAAAACAAAAAAAGCTGAAGATATTGTAGGAACATGTATTGAAATTGAAAATAGTATCGTACAAATACAACAGCCTGTGGCGGCACAGCAGGGAACTGTTATCACGATGAAGAATTTATTTTTTAATGTTCCGGCACGAAGAAATTTCTTAAAAAGTAATGCATCAGAATTAAAACATATTATAGATGAATTTATAAGAGTGGCAATGGCTTTCCCTGATATTTTTTTTTCACTTACGTCAAACGGGCAACAGGTTTTTTATCTTGAAAAAGGTACTTTAAAACAGCGCATTGTTCAAATACTTGGCAGCAGTTATTCTGCAAAATTAGTGCATGTTACTGAAGATACTGATTACATGAATGTTTATGGATTTGTTGGTAAACCCGAAACTGCTAAAAAAACCCGTGGCGACCAATACTTTTTTGTGAACAACAGGTTTATTAAGAGCGCTTATTTAAATCATGCAGTAATGAATGCTTTTAATGATGTGATTGCTAAAGACAGCTTCCCCATGTATGCATTATTTATTGATGTTGATCCGTCACGGCTCGATATAAATGTGCACCCAACAAAGCAGGAGATAAAATTTGAAGATGAGAAACTTATTTACGCATTTGTGCAATCTGCTGTTAAACACGCATTGGCACAATTTAGCATAACGCCTACTTTGGATTTTGATCTTGATGTAACTATTCAACAAACAGAAGCCGTAAGCCAGCCATTTACTCAAGACAAAAGATCAGCAGCAACTGCTTCATCTTTATACAAAACTTTTACACAAAAACACCAGGCGCATTTTATTGAAAACAAAAGTGATCTGCTTAGTTGGGATGAACGAAAGACTGAATTAACTGATCGTTGGTCATTGCCCGAACCTGCATTAAAAAACGGCAATGAAATAAAAAGTATTGATGCTCATAATACGACCGGTTTCTTTAATGCTGCTGATAATAAAAACATAAGTGATGATCTCATTCAGGTACACAATGCTTTTATTATTGCACAAAATAAAAAAGGATTCATTGTGATTCATCAGCAAAATGCCCATGAAAGAATTTTATATGAACGATTTTCAAATGCATTAAAGGGAAAACCTATAGCTACCCAAAGAAGTTTGTTTCCCTCAAGTATTGAACTGCCGCCAGGTGATTGCCTGTTATTAAATGAGCTGTTAAATGATCTTCAGTTATTAGGATACGTTATAGAACCCTTTGGCAGCAATACATTCGTGATACAGGGAAGCCCTGCTGATGTAGTGCAGGGAAATGAAAAAGTTACTATTGATAAGATGCTGGAACAGTACAAACATTTTAGCAATGATCTTAAATTTAGTAAGCGTGAAAAACTTTTGCGTTCAATGGCCTGCCAGCAATCTGTTAAATCAGGCATCACTTTATCACAAAAAGAAATGAAGGCATTGGCTGATGATCTTTTTAATTGTGAAACACCCAACTCCACCGCAAACGGCAAACCTGTTTATCTTGAATTTAAAAAAGATGAATTAGATAAAATGTTTGGCCGGTAACTTGTAATCTTAACTTCTTTCCTGAGCCCTGAGCCAGCGCTCTGGTATCTCGTCGCTGCTTGCCTGTAAATAATCTTTATAGCTGCAGGCAATCATTTTTTTATCTGGTAATTCCATCCACCACCTGCCTGTTTTCTTGCTTTGCAAAAACGTTGTATTTACTTCAGCAAAGGCGGTGTTATATTCGTTAAAATGCTGTTTGTCTTCAAAAAAAGCTTCTTGCTTACTTTTGTTTTTTCCATCAATATAATACCAGATCATTTGGGCAATTTGCTTTGCAGTTAACTCTTTTATATCATTGTCAAAATTATATCCATAAATACCAAATGTATTCAAAGCCGTGCTCATACCGGCATAGCGGGCAAGCGTACAGGCTTCTTCACCGGTAAAACCATTAGGCGAACCGCTTACAGGCGCATCACTATATTTAATTGCATTTATATCAAAACTAAGAAGGTTTGTGTTGCGTAAAACAGGTTCCATTTCTTCTATACTTTCTTTTACAACACCTAAGCGGTAACAATCAAAATGAAGCTTATCCATTGTTTCAAGCATTCGAGGATGAACAAAATAACTTTGAAACCCAATATGGTTATAGTGCTTTACAAAATTCGGCTCTGAAGTAAGCATCTCCATTAAAAAATTCTGACTTCGTAAAGAGTGTGCGCCATTTAAATTAATTGCACAATCAATTACAGTAGTTTCTATCATTTTATCAAGCCCTTTAAACGCATAGTATTGCGCTAATGTAATATCATGAGAACCGCCAATTATAATAATTGCTTTATGCATTTTAAGCACTCCTGTTACCACGGTTTTCACAGCAGCATAAGTATCCTGCAAAGCAGCGCCCGTTTTGATATTGCCAAGGTCAGCAACTTTAATATCAGTATGCCAGTAATGCAATGAATACAATTGTTTGCGGATAGCATAACAAGCTTTTTCTTTTGCTGTAATCCCTGCTCCCCTTTGTTCATCAACACTTGCTATCACTATATCAATACCCGATAAATCAGGCAACTCATTTTCGTAAATTGAAATATTATTTGCAAACTGTGCATCGTTAAATTCACAATCGTTGTTTATTAAATCAATTTTTACGGGCTCAAGAAAATCCTGCAGATCATACATGGTCTTATGTTTTTTACAAACCTAAAAGATAAAACACAATCTAATAGCGGATAGGTTTTTTTATACTGCTTGTTTCTATCTCTAAAAAATCATGGTTGAAGCTTATTTTTGCACGTATGGAAGAATTAATTAAAAAGTTAGAAGATTATAAAAAGCAAATTAATGACTATGCAATAAACGACAATAATACTGCGGAAGCCTTTCGCATAAAGTATCTTGGCACAAAGGGCTTATTAAAATCTGTAATGGCAGAAATTAAAAATGTGCCCAATGAGAATAAAAAAACGTTCGGACAAATAGTAAATGATTTTAAATTATTTACTGAAAATAAATTTGAAGAATTAAAAAAAATAAATGAGAACGGCCGGCAGTCACCTTCCAGCGAAATAGACCTTACTCTTCCGGGTGATAGTTTACCAATAGGAAGCCGGCATCCGGTAAGCATTGTAAAAAATAAAATTATTTCTATCTTTCACCGCCTGGGCTTTGCTGTTGCTGAAGGCCCCGAAATTGAAGATGACTGGCATAATTTCACCGCTCTAAATCTTCCTGAAAATCATCCGGCAAGAGACATGCAGGATACCTTTTATGTTTCGCAAAACCCGGCGTGGATGCTTCGTACACATACAAGCAGTGTACAGGTGAGGGAAATGGAAAAAGGCATATTACCTATTAGAATTATTTGCCCTGGCCGTGTATATCGCAATGAAACTGTAAGCGCCAGGGCACATTGTTTTTTTCACCAGGTAGAAGGTTTATACATTGCGGAAAATGTTTCTTTTGCAGACCTTAAGCAAACGTTATATTTTTTTGTAAAGGAGATGTTTGGAGATACAGTGAAGATAAGGTTCAGGCCTTCGTATTTTCCTTTTACCGAGCCCAGCGCCGAAATGGATATCACCTGTTTAATATGTGGTGGCAAAGGTTGCAACGTTTGTAAATACACCGGCTGGGTAGAAATATTAGGTTGCGGTATGGCTCATCCAAAACTGTTGGAAAATTGCGGAATAGACAGCAATAAATATTCTGGCTTTGCCTTTGGAATGGGAATAGAAAGAATTACAATGCTTAAATACCAGATTAAAGATCTTCGGCTGTTTAGCGAAAATGACCTGAGATTTTTGAAGCAGTTTACTGGTGCGGTATAATCTATACGTTAATATCTTATCATTAATCTTATCATTTAGATGATCCAAACAATTTGTATCTGCGGAGCTGGAACTATGGGAAGCGGAATAGCGCAGGTGTGTGCAAAGAGCGGCTTTGAAACAACTCTTTTTGATATTGATAAAACATTTTTAGAGAAGGCAAAAAATAGTATTGACCAATCTCTTCAATCCCTCACTGATAAAGAAAAAATTTCTTCAGAACAAAAAGAAAAAATCTTTCAATGCTTAAAATTTTCAAATAATATAAATGATTGCAAGGCCGATTTGATTATTGAAGCGATTATAGAAAAGTTAGAAACAAAAGTGGCTTTGTTTAATCAGTTAGCAGGTATAAATAGTGCAGAAGTAATTTTTGCAACTAACACATCTTCACTTTCAGTTTCCGAAATCCAAAAAAGTATTTTGCATCCTGAAAGAGTTGTAGGAATGCATTTCTTTAATCCTGCAACGGTAATGAAACTGGTGGAAATAGTCAAAGGCGACCTTACAAATGAACAGATTGCGCAAACTGTTTATACACTTTGCCTGCAAATGAATAAAACCCCGGTGCATTGCAAAGACGCACCAGGCTTCGTTGTTAACCGCATTGCCCGACACTATTATTTAGAAGCCTTGAAGTTATTGGAGCAGGGAATTGCAACTTTTGAAACCATAGACGATGTAATGGAAGCAACAGGTTTTAAAATGGGACCATTTAAATTAATGGACCTTATAGGGATAGATATTAATTTATCTGTATCGCAAAGTATTTATGAAGCATTTGATAAAACCGAACGTTTTAAGCCATCTTTCATTCAAATTAAAAAAGTAGAAAGTGGTGAACTTGGCAGAAAAACCGGAAAGGGATTTTACTCTTATCCTTCAAAGGAGATTAAGAAAATATGATTCAAAAAGAAAATAGTGATAATACATCTTCAGCCAAAGGGAATATGATATTAGTCACGGGAGGCTCAGGATTAGTGGGCACTGAATTGATAACGCAGTTGCTTAGGCAGGGTAGAAAAATAAAAGCGACATACAACAAAACGCCGCTTCCCGCTTTCAACAATAAAAATATTACTGCTTTTAAATGTGACATTCTTGATATAATCACATTGCAACAGGTAATGGAAGATGTTACACATGTTTTTCATTGTGCAGCCATTGTTTCATTCAGCCCGAAAGACAGGGATGAAGTTTTAAAAATAAATGTTGAAGGAACAACTAATGTGGTGAATGCCGCCACCACCACCGGTATAAAGAAGCTTGTACATGTAAGTTCCGTAGCAGCATTGAACAAATCAATAAGCAGCAAAAAAACCACAGAAGAATTAATATGGAAAAATGAACCAGGTAATAATCTTTACGGCAGATCTAAATTTTTAGCAGAGATGGAAGTATGGAGAGCAATGGGAGAAGGGCTTCCGGCGGTGATTGTAAATCCATCTTTAATATTAGGAGGCACCGACTGGAATAAGGGATCCACTGCCATTTTTAAAACTGTGTATAACGAATTTCCATGGTACACAGAAGGCGTAACAGGCTTTGTAGATGTAAGAGATGTGGCTAAGGCGATGATCTTATTGATGGATAGTACAATAATTAATGAGCGCTTTATATTGAATGCAGAAAATATTTCTTATAAAGATGTGTTTACTTTGATTGCTGAAAGCTTTAGTAAAAAGCCACCACATAAAAGGGTTAGTCCGTTACTTGCAGAATTAGTATGGAGAACGGAGGTATTAAAAACTTTTCTTACTGGTAAAAAACATTTACTTACCAAGGATACCGCACGTACTGCCCAGGCCAAAGTTTATTTTGATAACACGAAAATTAAAACAACGCTGCCCGGTTTTACGTTCATCCCGTTAAAGCAAACAATTAACGATACCTGTGCAACTTTACTTGAGCTTAACCATCTTTAAATAATTACCTCAATTTTAGAAATCATATAATGAAATTAATAACCTGCCTGTTCGCAATTATATTTTTTACTTCCTCATTTTCACAATCCACTCACTTTGTAATTAACGGTAAAGTAATAGATAAAACTTCCAAACAACCATTAGCCGGCGCATCTGTATTTGCACAAAACACAACCTTTGGTGTTGCCACAAACACGGCCGGAAATTTCAATTTAAAGTTACCCAACGGTGGTTACGATCTTATAATAACATTTACCGGCTATGAAACAGAAAGTATTCGCATAAGCACGTCAACAGCTGACAAAGACCTTACAATTGAAGTAAGCCAGAAAGAAAAAACAATGGAAGAAGTATCCATCATCGCATCTAACGAAGTAAAAGATGGCTGGGAAAAATATGGACAATTTTTTACTGAAAACTTTATTGGTAAAACGCAATTAAGCAAACAATGTGTTATTAAAAATCCTGAGGTATTGAAATTTTATTTCAGCAAAAAAAGGAATCGTTTAAAGGTTATGGCCAACGAACCTTTAATGGTAATTAATGAAGCCCTGGGTTATCAAATAAAATTTGCAATAGATTCTTTTACCTACGAGTATGGAAATAATGTGAACCAGTTTACAGGTTATCCTTTGTTTGAAGAAATGCATGGAACACCGGAAAAGCAGGCGTTGTGGCAGCAAAACAGAATGAAAGCTTACCTCGGCTCGCAGTTACATTTTATGAGAAGCCTTTATAATAAAACATTAAATGAAGATGAATTTGAAGTTCAGTTGCTGGTAAAAAATAATGATAATGAAAATGCTATTCCATTAAAAAACATTTATGCTGCTCTTAATTATTTAAAAGATGACAGCACTAAAACGGTTGAGTTTAAACCTAACCAACCTGATATGGTTATTATTTATAAGAAAGCGAAACCTGAAGAAGATTATTATACAGATAATTCCAAAGACAAAAAAGATTACCAGGTTTCTACGTTAACTATCACTCAGGGTGAATCTATTGTAATAGAAGAGAATGGCTATTTCTATGATCAAAAAGATATAACTACTAATGATTACTGGGGCTTTAAAAAAGTAGGTGATATGTTGCCGTATGATTATACGCCACTACTAAAAAAAGAAGAACAGAGATAAAAAATTAACTAAGCAATAAGCGCTTTATAAACCCTTAGGTGGCTGAGTAGAAAAAAGTTTCTCCCAAATTTCAGGAATACGTTTTATCCAGATTAATTCTTTTTGCTTTTGCAATGCCGGCGCAGCAGGTGTACCAAAATAAACTTTACCAGCTTCAACATTTTCTCCAAGCCCGCTCTGGGCAAGAATTATAGCGTTATCACCCACAGTAAGTGTTTTACTTATACCGGCCTGCCCCCAGATGGTAACACCATTACCGATCACCGTACAACCAGCAATACCAACCTGCGCAGCAATTAAACAATTCTTGCCTATTACTACATCATGACCGATGTGTATCATGTTATCCATTTTTGTTCCTGCACCAATTTTTGTATCAGCGCTTACGCCGCGATCAAGTGTGCAGCCGGCACCTATTTCCACATCATCTTCAATTACAACACGACCACAACTCTGCATTTTTTTATACCATACATCTCTTGTCTTTTTTGTATTAAAATAAAATGCATCACTGCCAATTACCGTTGCTGAATGTATCACCACGTTATCCCCGATAATACAATCATCATAAATTATTACACCCGGATGAATAATACAGTTTTTGCCAATGTGAACATTATTGCCCACAAAAACATTTGGCATCATAACAGTTCCATCTTTAATTACTGCCGTATCGCTTATCATTTTCAATGAAGGTATAAAGGGACGAAAATAATTTACCAGTTTTAAGTATGCCTCAAACGGATCTGTCACTACGAGCAAAGTCTTGCCGGCAGGCACTTCTGCTTTGATATTAATAATTATGAAAGTAGCATTGCTGTTAATACATTTTGCATAATACTTTGGATGATCAACAAAAACGAGATCGCCGGGCAGTACATTATGTATTTCATTTATGCCTGTTACATCGCCGTCTCTTTTTCCGATAAGTTCAGCATTTATAAATGAGGCAACCCATTTTACAGGTACAGGTGCAGATAGTTTCATTAATAAGTATTTGAATCAAAGGTAACCATCCAATATAATTATAGTTAACCATGATAACATTGAACTTAAAAAAATAAAAACTGGTAAGATCAGAAATCGATCGCCTTCTTTTGATAACAGGTTAAAAAATATTTTTTATTTTAAGATTACTTTAATGAGATAACATTTCAACATCTTATTTACATCAATTAAAAATGAATGCAATGATTAAATATATTGCTGCAACTCCGGAACCCTTATGAATAGAGAGCTTCAGCATACTCATACTTTTATTACAAGGATGCTGTGAGCGTTTTTATTTTATGTTAATAACATAAATGGATGATTGCACTTTAAAAACGAGTGTCCTTATCCACAACAAAAAATAAAATGTTGATAAATTAATAGGCAAATTATTTTACGTTAAAAAAAATTATTTTTATTATTGTGTAGGGAAATTTTTTCCCGGTACTTACTAACCCATCCATATAACAAGGCCCGGCAACAAAAAGTCGGGCTTTATTATTTTTGGGAACTATTTATGTTGATTTTATTTTTCATTTTTTAAAGACACTTGCTTCAAAACTTAAACTAAATACTAAATGCTAAAATCAATGACGGGTTTTGGACGTGCAGAAAAAACAGTAAACGAGAAAACTTTTTTGGTAGAAATAAAATCTTTAAACGGAAAACAGTTAGAGATGAATTTAAAAATTCCACCATTATTAAAATCTTATGAGTTTGATGTAAGAAACCTTTTGCAGGAAAAGCTTGTGAGAGGAAGCATTGATTGCTTTATTACAATTAAGCAAAATGGTTCTTCAAAACCTGTTGTAATAAACACTGACCTTATAAAAGCTTATTATAAGCAAATTGAGGTACTTGCCAATGAGCTTAACATTGATACAAACTCAGTGCTAAGCGCTCTTTTAAGGTTGCCCGAAGTGGTTACTCCATCAAATGAAATACTTGATGAAGATGATTGGAAAGAGCTTAAAAAAGTACTTGAAGAAGCTTTGAAAGAATTAGAAAGTCACAGATGTGAAGAAGGTAAATCAATAGAGACCGAATTGCTGCTGCGTATGAAAAATATTGCTGCACAGGAAGATGCAATTTTAAAATTAGTGCCTCAGCGAAAACAAAGAATGAAAGATGAACTGGTAAAAATATTAGAAGAAAATGTGGGTAAAGAAAACTATGACCCTAACAGGCTGGAGCAGGAACTTATTTATTATATTGAAAAGATAGATATTACTGAAGAACAGGTAAGACTTAAAAATCACTGTGAATACTTTAAAAATATACTCAATGATAAAGAAGAAGCGAAAGGGAAAAAACTTTCATTTGTGCTGCAGGAAATAGGTCGTGAAATAAATACCACCGGATCAAAAGCTTACGACTCTGATATACAAAAATGTGTTGTATACATGAAAGATGAGCTTGAAAAATCAAAAGAACAAATTCTTAATGTCTTATAAATTATTTTTATTTCATTAAAGTAGAAAACGCTCCGGCTACTTTGTATAAGTATCATTTAAAACAATTTATTTTGTTGTAAATATTCATCTTGAAAATTTTAGGTTTCATAATTATACTTTGCATATCACTTACAGCCTGCACACATCTTGATGTATTTGAAAAAACAATTGTGATACCTGACCAAAAGTGGTTTTATAATAATAAGCCTGAGTTCTCATTTAATATTACAGATACAACTATATCTTATAATATTTTTATTGTGTTAAGACATACCGATGCATACGAATATAATAATATGTGGGTTAGGCTTGGTTCAAAGGCGCCGGGTGATTCATTTCATTTTCAAAATCTTGATCTTACACTTGGCACTGATGCTAAAGGGTGGGAGGGCGTGGGCATGGATGATATCTTTGATGTAAGAAAAACTCTTACACCGGGCCCGGTAGCTTTTAAAATGAAAGGAACTTATACTTTTACCATTGCCCACATCATGAGAGAAAATCCGCTTAAGTATATTTTAAATGTAGGTATAAGGGTAGAAAAAGTACGCTTATAATAAGGCTTGCTTTTTATTTATTCCTGCTGTAACCGGCTTTCAAACTAATTACTTTATTACATGCCCGGAATCTTTAAAGTAAAACGCCTGCGTACTATCTTCTTTGTTTACTGGTTTTTATTAGCCTATATAATCGCTGCATTGATCTATTGGTTTATTTTATTGAATATGCAGAACAACCAAATGGTTACCTATAAATTACAAAAGTTAAGGACTGATCAGCCTGGTTATGCTTACCTGGTATATAAAATTGAAAATGAAAAAAAAAGAAAGACAGTTCAATACCTTAGTGAAGGCATTACTTTTTTACTACTGATAATAACCGGTGCAGTATTCGTTTTTAGGGTAGTAAGAAGACAATTCCGGCAATCGCAGCAGCAGCAAAATTTTATGATGGCACTTACACACGAACTTAAAACGCCAATTGCTGTTACTAAACTAAATCTTGAAACACTGCAAAAACACCAGCTTACAAATGAACAAAAGCAAAAACTTTTATCTAATACATTACAGGAAGCTAACAGGTTAAATGATCTGTGCAATAATATGCTTTTGGCCAGCCAGATTGAAGCCGGCGGATATAAAATAACCAGGGAGCAGGTTGATTTAACGAGCTTAACCAAAGAATGTGCGCATGATTTTATTATAAGATTTCCTGATAGGAAATTTGAATCAGACATACAGGAAGATATTTATGTTGCCTGCGACAGGTTATTGCTTCAAATGGCGGTAAATAATCTTTTAGATAATGCTATAAAATATTCTCCGCGTGAAAGCAAGGTGAGGATAGTATTAAATGCAACAAAAAATAAAATAGAGCTCTTTATAGCAGATGAAGGAAAAGGCATTTCTGCGAAAGAAAAAGAAAAGATATTTCAAAAATTTTATCGCATTGGCAATGTACATACCAAAGGAGCCAAAGGAACAGGACTTGGATTATATCTTACAAAAAAAATTATCGAACAACATGATGGTACTATAACTGTTCAACCTAATCAACCGCAAGGAAGTATTTTTGTAATAAGTTTAAGACAATTTGGAAATGAGTAAGAATGCTTAAATGACTGAAAAAAAATATTCAATATTAATAGTGGAAGATGAAGAAAATCTTTTAGAAGCGCTAAAGCTTAACCTTGAGCTTGAAGGCTATGAAGTAAGCGGCGTAAGTGACGGCGCAGAAGCATTGAATGCTGTACAAGCCGAACATTTTGATCTAATCATTCTTGATGTAATGCTTCCGGAGCTGGACGGGATAAGCGTTTGCGAGAATATCCGGTTGCAAGGCAACGATATTCCTATATTAATTCTTAGTGCAAAAAATAGCAGCGCCGACCGTGTGCTGGGATTAAAAAAAGGCGCTGATGATTATCTTACCAAGCCATTTAACCTGGAAGAACTTTTACTGAGAGTACATAAACTTATACACAAAAGTAATCGCATTGCACAAAAAAAACCGGTTGATGATGAATATAAATTTGGGAAAAACAGTGTGAATTTTAAAGCATTACAATGCACAACAAAAGACGGAGAAACAATTACCTTAACTAAAAAAGAAACGATGCTGCTGAAGTTATTAATACAAAATAAAAATGAAGTGGTACCAAGAGAAAAAATTCTGCAGGCTGTATGGGGTTATAATGTTTACCCAACAACAAGAACAATAGATAACTTTATTTTAAGCTTTCGTAAATATTTTGAAGACGACTCACGTAATCCAATATATTTTCATTCAATAAGAGGAATAGGCTACAAGTTTACAGGGCATTAACTTGCTTATCTAATAACGAAATTACTTCACTTGCTTCTTCATACATTTCCTGCATCTGGTACGATGATGAAAGTGGTGCATATAAATTCAGCTCTATATTTTCCAGTAATGATGTAAGCTTCAGCGTTGTTCCTATGCCTGCATTATGTTTATCCAAAAGCTCATTTATTTTCTTCTTTGTAAGTTCCGTTTCAGGATAATTTAATTTGCGTGAAAGGTATTTTCTTAACGAATTATTTATAACCCTGTAAAAATTATTTTCATCATTTTGCAGCGCTTCCTTAGCTTCATGCAAAGGATGCTGATACGCATTTATGTTCTCTTTAGTAGTTAACGTTTGTTCTTCTCTATTCTTTATAACTGGTTCAGCTTTTGATGCAGCAGTCTTTTTTCTAATTGATTTTATAATTACAAAAACTATTAATCCTGATAAAACAAAACCTGTTACAAGCCATAGCCAGAGCTGATTAAGAAATGCATGTATAATATTTTCAGACGGAGGTTTGTTGACATTATTTAAAGCGCTGGCAAGCATTTTTTTGATACCCTTACCTTTTGTTACACTGATAGTAAGCGGCTTTGTTGTAATGATTTTATAAGCCTGCGCATTGTTATCAAAATAAGAAAAACTAATGGCAGGTATTGTATAAGTTGCAGATTTAGAAACAGTAAAAGCATAATTGAAAATCTTTTCCCCTTTAAGCGGTACCGAGGTTTTATCAATTTGTTCGGTTAGTTTAGGCTCAAATGATTCTATGCCGCCAGGCCACAAAACATCAGGCGCATTTATCATTTGCAAATTTCCGCTGCCTGCAATTGTGATGGTAAGATTGCCTGCATCATCAGTGGTCATGGTATTCTTTTGCAGTTTTGCATCAATACTAAAAGTACCTACTGCGCCTTTGAAATTTTTAGGTTGGTTTATTAATGGCAGTGGTTTAATTACAATATAAGCAGACTTACTTTGAATGGTAACTTTGCGTTCTTCAACCTCATCAGCTGCTGAGGTTCCATTTGAGAAGCTTCTCATCATGTTATAAAAAGGATCATCGTCTTCCGCATTGGCACTATTGCCTTTTATAAAAGTTATGTGATTTTCAACTTCAATCGGCTCTAATTCAATGGTATCAGATTGTAACGGATAAAGCTGTACTTTTCTTAAAGTGTAAACAGTATAATCCCGGCCTTTATATTTTTCATTTCTTTCAGTAAAATTATCGGGCACTTCCATATCGCTTACCGAAAAACCATTAAACGCAGGGTTTTTAGTAACGCTTGATTCTGACTTAAGTCTTGTGTATAATTTATATGTGGCAATAATTGGTTCACCTACATAGCATGATGTTTTATTAACTTCAAGATTTGCAAAAAGATTTTTCTTAATCTTATCTTCCGGCTTTTCTCCCTTATGAAGAATGTAATCGTCGTACTGATGCCTGGGTGCACCAGGAAATGCGCCTGATAATATATTGCCGAATGGAGAAATTGAAGTTGCGCCTGATGAACCGCCGGAACTGTTATTATTGTTCACTTTTATTGACAAGCTATTAGATTTTAATACTTTTCCATCTGCTTTCGCAGTTGCAGGCGGAAGCGTGAAAGTGCCGGTACCGTTGGGTTTAACGACAAACTCAAGGGCCACAAATTGTTTTATGTTGCCATTAATATTTGTCATCCCGCTTTGATGAGTAGGGCCGCTTATACGGGTAAAACCTTTAAAAGAAGGAGGGATTATTTGCTCAACATCAGATGCATTTTCAACTATATATTGAATGTTAACAAAATCGTTCTTGCCTATTTCTTTGGGTGAAGCAACGGCAGAAAATTTTAATTGGGCACGCAGAATAGAATTTACATTAAGCGTAAAAAAAAGCAGTAAAAAAGTTATCCGGATGGCTTTGAAGATAGGGCATCGTAAAATTTCATTCATCTACACCATGCTTTTTTTGGAATATAAAATTACTATTTACTTAAAAAAAATTAGGCCATAGAAAATAAGATGATGTTAAAGATTATTCTACAGATCTCCCAATTGCGGCCGTAATACAATCTCCTCTATGCAAGCCTGTGGCGAAAGATGCGAAGCCGAATAAATAATATCAGCAATGTCTTTTGATTCCATAATCCTGGCCGGCTCAACTCCGCTGCCAGCCCACGATGATGTGTAAACTGCGCCGGGACAAATTGCCGTAACTTTTATATTATATGGCTTCATTTCTTCACGTAAATTTTTACTAAATCCCAATAAAGCAAATTTACTAATGCTATAAGAACCACCGTTTGGATAAGCCTTTAGCGAAGCGATGGAACAAATATTAAAAATGTGACCATGCTTTTGTGCTGTCATTTTTGGCAATAACATTCTTGTTAAATGATAGGCGCTGTAAAGATTTATCTCTATCATTTTTTCAAGCAATCCTTCTTCCTCATCATAAATATTTCCGGGAATAAAATCGCCGGCATTATTCACTAATATATCAATGAAAATCTGCTGATCTGTTATCCATTTGCCAAATGCTTTTACATCGGTTTTATTACTTAAGTCTGCAGCATACGTCAATATTTTACAGCTGGTATTTTTTTGCCTTATATCTTCAGCAGCGCTGGAAAGACGGGCCTCATTTTTTGAACATAAAATTAAGTTATAACCATGTGCTGCGAATTTATCAGCGATGGCTTTTCCTATTCCTTTGCTGGCGCCTGTAATAATTATACTCAATTCTGCGTTTTCATCCGGTGACAGCTTATCAGGATTCATCACTTAATTTATTTGTGGTGTAAATTGCAACCTTATCATGAGTAATAAAATTAATTTGCCTTTAAAAAGCAGCAAAAAATATCAACATATTTTTTTTGATCTCGATCATACGCTTTGGGATTTTGATACTAATGCGAAAGAAACACTAAAGGAAATTCATGATCTTTTTAAACTGGAAGAAATGCTTGTACACCCGTTTGAAAATTTTTATACCACTTATTTCAAACATAATGCGCTTTTGTGGGATCGCTACCATAAAGGTTTTATAACCGGCGAAGAATTAAAGTGGAGGAGGATGTGGCGTACTTTACTGGATTTTAAAATTGGTGATGAGTTGCTTGCAAAAGAAATAAGTGAAAAATTTCTTCATATTCTGCCTACAAAAAAAACTTTATTTGATTATACAGTTGAGATATTGGAATACCTCACAGCAAAAAAATATACACTTCATCTTATCACTAATGGCTTTGAAAAAACTCAATGGAACAAAATAAACAATTCAAATCTTGCCAAATATTTTACGCATGTTATTACTTCAGAAAATTCAAATTCAGTAAAGCCTGCCAAAGAAATTTTTGAGTTTGCAATGAAAAAATCCGGTGCAGATTTACATGGAAGTATTATGATAGGAGACAATCCTGAGGCTGATATACAAGGCGCCATCAATGCAGGAATGGATAACGTTTTTGTTAATTATTGCAGCATTGAAACCGCACTAAAGCCTACTTATACTATTTGTACATTGCGGGAACTGGAGAATATTTTATAAAGAATTTCTACATGTGAATGGCCAATGGAAAATAGTCAATATTCACGAAGTGATCCGCCGCTTTAACACCACTGATTTATTCATCATACTCCTCAGCTTCTGCAAAAGTTGCCAATACTGTTACTCCACCTTTTACATATTGATTTAGCTGCACATTTATTTTTGCATTTACAGGCAAAAGCACATCTACCCGGCTGCCAAATTTAATAAATCCCATTTCGCTGCCCTGTGTTACACTTTGGCCTACCTGCAGGTAATTTCTAATTCGCTTAGCTACAGCGCCGGCAATTTGTTTTACAAGAATTGAATTAAGGCTGTTATTTATTACTACAGAATGGCGTTCATTTTCTATCGAAGATTTGGGGTTCCAGGCCACTAAATATTTTCCTTTATGATATTGGCTGTACAACACTTGGCCGCTTATAGGTATGCGATTGATATGCACATTTGCCGGGCTCATAAATACGGAGACCTGCACCCGCTTATCTTTAAAATATTCTTCATCAAAGATTTCTTCTATCACTACTACCTTTCCATCTGCGGGGCAAATTACCTGGTATTCGCCGGTTGTCCATCTTCTTTTTGGAGACCTGAAAAATGAGACAATAAACAGGAACATAACAAGTGATAAAAAAAAGATTATCCATACTATCACCGGCAATGTTGTATCAAAAAAAGAAAATAATGCTACATTAATTACAATAAAAACTAAAGCGCTTAACAATATTGCTTTATATCCTTCCTTGTGAATATTCATTCAAAATATTTAAACCGCAAATATATAGCAGTGCATGGTGAGAAGTTAATAAGTATTGATTAATGCAATGCAAAATAAACATATAGCAATGCAAAAGGAGAAGCTATCAGCAATGAATCAAATCTATCTAAAAAGCCACCATGCCCAGGCATAAGGCTGCCACTATCTTTTACGCCTGCAAGTCTTTTTATTTTACTTTCCAGTAAATCTCCAAGGGTTCCAAAAAAAGCACAAAGCCCGGCAAGAATTGTAAATATCATTACATTAAGATTAAGCCACCAGCTTATTAACCCGATAACAATAACACAAAGAACTGCGCCGCCGATTGTTCCTTCCCATGTTTTTTTAGGCGATATTTTTGAAAGAGGAGTTTTACCAATAAATGATCCAACGATGTAAGCCATGGTGTCGTTTATCCAGATTGAAAAAATTATTGCGCAGGGTAAAATCCTTGAATATTGCCAGGCATTTTCTGCTTTGTTTGTGTATAAATATTTACTAAGATCAGGTAGACCTGATAACAGTAAAGTGAGCAAGGGAATAGTTATATATAAAAGCCCAAGAAGCAAACTGACCCCACTGTTTAGCTTTTTCGTAAGCTTTACAAATTCGTACCAGCAACCAAAATGAATAAGTAATATTAAACCAATAAAGCTCCATTTATTCCACAATAATCCAATAAGCATTACTGCGGCAAAAACAATTGCTGTTAATGCCCTGGTTTTAAAAATTGTAATATTAAAAGCCATTAAGAATTTAAGGTTGATTAATAGCCCAGTCATGAAAATCGTTTTCAGGAAATTCTTCTTCAGGATACTGGGCCTGCTCAGTCTCCGAAGTTCTTTTAAAAATGGTAAATAAATATATAAGTAATATTAATGCAACTACACCGGTCCATACCGGAAAATTTTCTTCAATATCTTTTGTCTGTTTTAAGCCATGCATGTTCATCGCATAAAGTACGGTTACCTGTATGCCATTAAATAGAAAATGTAACAGCACAGACAGCCACAAACTACCACTGTAATAAAATATAAGGCCTAATATTATCCCAAGTGCAAAGCGCACAAGAAATCCATAATAGGAAAGATGAATAGCGCTAAAAATAATACCGGTTACTATTATTGCAATCCATGGATTTTTAAACCATCTTACAAAAAGATTTTGTATTCCGGCTCTAAAAAATATTTCTTCAAACATTGCCGGCATTAATGCAATTATTAACATGGAAAGAATATATTTTGGAAATGTATTGATCTGTATCAAAGCCGCTTCCTGCGCCTGCCTGCTTAGCTCCATTGATTTAAATTTGGCTGCCCAGCTTTGAGGTATTGGCAACACCTGGTTTAATTCTCCCAAAGCGCCGGACAAAGGGAAAGTAAGAATTAATATGAGCACCACTAAAAATACCTGCCTGGCGTTTATGTGAAGATTATAGCCCAAAAACTTTGCAGGCCTTTTATAACAAATTTTTGCAAAGAGATATGCAGGGACAAAAAATAAAAAAAAAGTAGAAACAGCCTGTATGATCATATTTACGTTATAAAATTTTGGCTGTAATATATCTTCGGCTTTGGAAGGTATCATTGCTCCTTCCATCATTAGCCATATTACAACCGATATTACAACAGAAACCACCAGGCCGGCACATGTTAATCCTAATAATATTGCCAACTGAGATGGATAGCTAATATTCTTTGAGTTCTTATCAATCATCATTGCTTTAAGTATAAGTGCGTAAATTTACAGCCATTTTATATATTGATTTAATTTCCAATTCAGATGAGTTGCAAATGGAAATGACAAATACTTTTATCTAATAAATGATTAAATGATATCAATAGGTAACATACAATTACCGGATTTTCCGCTTTTACTGGCACCAATGGAAGATGTAAGTGATCCGCCATTCAGGGCTGTTTGTAAGGATAATGGAGCAGACCTTATGTACACCGAATTTATCAGCAGCGAAGGCCTGATAAGAGATGCTATAAAAAGTAAAAAGAAACTGGATATCTATGATTACGAAAAACCTATTGGCATACAAATATTTGGAGGCGATGAAGAAAGTCTTTCCCTGGCTGCTAAAATTGTTGAAGTTACAAACCCTGACCTGCTGGATATAAACTTTGGGTGCCCGGTAAAAAAAGTTGCCTGCAAAGGCGCAGGCGCCGGCGTGTTAAAGGATTTAAATCTTATGGTGCGCTTAACGGATGCAGTTATAAAAAGCACCCGTTTGCCTGTAACAGTTAAAACAAGATTGGGCTGGGATGACAACACTAAAAACATTGAAGAGGTAGCCGAGCGATTACAGGATATTGGCATAAAAGCGCTTGCTATCCATGGCCGTACCAGGATGCAAATGTATAAAGGAGAAGCCGATTGGGAACTTATTGCAAGAGTAAAAGAAAATCCCAGGATCAACATTCCCATATTTGGAAACGGTGATATTGATTCACCTCAAAAAGCTTTAAAATATAAAAATAAATATGGTGTAAATGGAATTATGATTGGCAGGGCAGCTATAGGCTATCCATGGATTTTTAATGAAATAAAACATTATCTGCAAACCGGTGATTTAATGGCTCCGCCAACTATTGAAGAAAGAGTAGCTGTATGTAAAAAACATCTTCTTAAATCTTATCAATGGAAAGGGCCGGTAGTTGG
Source organism: uncultured Chitinophagaceae bacterium (assembly GCA_964236235.1). GTDB lineage: Bacteria > Bacteroidota > Bacteroidia > Chitinophagales > Chitinophagaceae > Ginsengibacter. The sequence continues at coordinate 16,117 of CAXSDW010000003.1, read as the reverse complement.
TATAAACGAAATGAGAAGACATTATACAAATTATCTTAAAGGAATGCCTAACATAAAAGAGTACAGAAACAAATTAGTTACCTTAAAAGAAATTGAAGAAATTGAAACTGTACTTGATAAAATAGCAGAGCAATTTTCAGGTTATACTTTTGAAAGAGCAAAAATTGAACTAATAAATTACCATGAGCATTGTGCGGTTTAACATCGTTTAATGATGAATAAACAGACATGGGAATACGGTAACTTTGCATATTAAAAAAGAGAATAAATGGAACAACTTCTTAATAAAGTAACAGAAAGCGGTTTGATAACGCTGGATCTGCAGGATTACTATCCTAAAGAAGATACTGCAGTTTTTGATCTTAAAAATTATTTGTTTATGGGTTTGATTTTAAAGGAAAAAGACTTTAGAGAAGCTCTAAAAAATATAGACTGGAGTATTTATAAAGATAAAAATGTTTGCATTACCTGTACCGCAGATGCAGTGATTCCTATGTGGGCAAATATGCTTGTGGCAACTTATCTGCAACCCGAAGCCAAAGATGTAGTGTATGGAGATGAAGAATTTTTGCACAAATATTTGTTTTTGAAAAATTTATCGGGAATAAACACCAATGACTTTTTAGATAAAAGAGTTGTTGTAAAAGGCTGTGGAGATGTGTCTGTTTCAGAAACGGCTTATGTAGAAATTACAAAATTGCTTAGGCCGGTTGTAAAAAGTATTATGTATGGAGAACCTTGCAGTACTGTACCAATTTATAAAAGTAAAGTGAAAGCAGGTGTTTAAATGTAATTAGAACCATCCTTTTCTTTTAAACATTACGATCATCCAGATAGGAATTACAAGCATTAAGCCGACTGCTATAAAAAAACCATACTGGTTGTGAAGCCACGGAATTCTTTCGAAATTCATTCCGAAAATTCCACCTATAACTGTGGCAGGAGCAAGCAGGCACGTTACTACAGCCATTACCTTCATTACTTCATTCATTTTTAAATTAACGTTGCTCAGGTAAAGATCCTGCAGGTTAATCATCATATCCCGATAATTTTCGGCAAGCTCATTTGCCTGCACTATATGATCATACACATCTTTAAAATATTTCTCAGTTTTCTCGTCAACCATATTGCTTTCGCTTCTCAAAATCCCATTTATCAACTCACGAACAGGTGAAATATTTCTTTTTAACAGAATCATTTCCTTACGAATTGTATTTATTTTAGACAGCGTTTTATTATTTGCCTGCTGAGTTATATCTTCTTCCAAGTTCTCAATACTTTCACCCAGTTTTTCCATTACCAAAAAATAATTATCAACTATCATATCTATCAGAGAATAGAATAAATAGTCTGCACCGCTTTGTCTTATTTTACTGCCGCTAACTTTTATTTTTTCTCTTAAAGGATTAAATACATCTTTTTTTGCATCTTCCTGAAAACTGATTACAAAATTTTTACCCAGTACAATACTTATTTGTTCGCTCTCCACTGCATTACACTCATCGTTAAAGTATAACATATTCAACAGGCAAAATAATAAGCCATTCAATTCATCCATTTTTGGGCGCTGGCCTACGCTTAATATATCTTCTATAATAAGAGGGTGAATGCCAAAATGATTACCGATATCCTCAACATCTGCTTTGCGTAAACCATCAATATTTATCCAGCTCACTTTTTCAGTTCCCAAAAATTTATAACAGTCAGACACTTTTTGTACTTCCTGTTGCTTTACTTCGGTACTATCATAATCATACACAAAAATCTTTACTTGCTCAGGTTCTTTTTTATCAGAAGGGACAGTTGGGTTTACCTGCAACACTTTTTTTGTCCGCCTGATATCAAGAGGGTTCATTAATAAGGAAGTGTACTTTGCAAACCGCAGATTTTGTAACATTAATTGCATTACATCATTTTAACTGTTGTATAGTGATGCGGAAAATTACAATAAATGACTGATGGAAAATTCTATCCTTAAAAAATCTTTGGAAAACGAATCAGATTTCTTACTTATAAAAG
>CAXSDW010000003.1:0-13998 GCA_964236235.1 uncultured Chitinophagaceae bacterium | reverse complement strand
CCCAAAACTTAGGATTGGAGCTTAGTTATTTTTTGTCCATTGATATGAGTTTCAGGTTGACGTTGCATTATTTTCTTAAACAGTGTTAATGCCTGTGCAACCACCTGATCCATATTATAATATTTGTAAGTTGCAAGCCGTCCCACAAAATGAGTATTAGTCATTGCAGATGCAAGTTGCTGGTACTTTTTATATACCTCAGCATTTTCGGGCCGGGGCACAGGATAATAAGGATCTCCTTCTGCTTTAGGATATTCGTACACAATAGTTGTTTTCGGATGTTGCTGACCAGTTAAATATTTAAAATCGGTTATTCTTGTATAAGGATGTTCATTTGGATAATTGACTGTACCTGTTGGCTGGTATTTTTCTGCCTCTATAGTTTCAAACTTAAATTCTAAAGAACGGTAAGGTAATTTACCATAGCAGTAATTAAAATAACTATCAATTGGCCCGGTATAGATCATGTTTTTGTAAGGGATCGAATCAATTATTTCTTTATAATCTGTATTAAGCATTATTTTAATATTAGGATGCGACAGCATTTTTTCAAACATCCTTGTATAACCATGTAATGGCATTGCCTGGTAAGTATCGGTAAAGTAACGATCGTCCTTGTTTGTTCTTGTAGGCACACGTGCGGTAACAGACGCGTCTAATTCAGATGGATCAAGGTCCCACTGCTTATTAGTATATCCTCTAAAAAATTTTTCGTAGAGCTCACGGCCTACTTTGCTTACAACCACATCTTCAGAAGTAACTACTCTGTCTATTTTTTCTGCTTTGGATTTAAAGAAAGCTTCAACTTCATTTGAGTTAAGATTAAGCCCATACATTTGATTAATAGTGTTAAGATTAATGGGAATAGGCACAAGCTGACCATCTACACTTGCTAATACTCTATGCTCATAAGAACGCCATGGAGTATATTGTCCCAGGTAATCAAATACTTCCCTCGAATTAGTATGAAAAATGTGTGGACCGTATTTATGAACCAAAATCCCTTCTTTGTTATAAAAATCATAGGCATTTCCACCTATATGATTTCGTTTGTCAACAATTAGAACCTTCTTTCCACCTTTGTTGGCCAGCCTTTCAGCGAGTACGCTGCCTGCGAACCCAGCTCCTACTATTAAGTAATCAAACATATGCTTCTTCGTTTAAATTGGTTAATAAATTTTGGTTTACTTTACTTGTACTATCAATTATTTCCATCATACGGGACCATGTATTGTCCCATGAATTATCAGCTAACAGGGTGTCAACATCACTCAGCCACTGTTTGGTACTTGCTGTATTTAATATTTTTTCCGCTTTTGAGATAAAATTTTCAGGTGAATCTGCAATATGTACTACGCCGCTAACACCATAGGGGATAATAACATCTTTAATACCAGTTGAGATAACCGGTTTGCCTGCGGCCAGGTATTCAGGTGTTTTAGTGGGGCTAATGTACTTAGTGGAATCGTTAAGAAGGAACGGTATCAAAGCCACATCCCATCCGCTTAAATAAAGAGGTAATTCAGCATATGTTTTATTGCCGAGATAATGGATATTAGAATTTTTTGGTAAACTATCAGGATCAATTTTAACCACCGGCCCAATTATTATAAAATGCCATTCCGGTTTTTCATCTGCAACTTGTTGCAATAACTCAAGATCAAATCTTTCATCTATTACACCATAAAAGCCAAATCTGGGCGCTGGTATTAAAGCCTGATCCTTAGGATCATCTTTTATTGTTCTTGCTTTACTAAAATGGGCTTTATCAATACTGCTTGGAAACGGATGTATATTATTATGTAAGTCTTTTTTAGCTTTATACAAACTATGCCCGCCTGTAAACACAACATCTGCTTTTTTAAATAATTCCTGTTCTAATTCTTTTAAAGAAGCCGGGGCAAACTTGAAATTTGATAGCTCGTCCATGCAGTCATACACTATAAGGCCAGGTTTAAAATTTTTACTTACGGAAAGAGCCATTGGTGTATAGTACCAAAAAATATAATTTTCAATTTTGTAATCATAAAATAATTGGGAAAGCAGGTTTTGCTGGATCGTTATGGCTTCTTCTCCTGATAAATCTTTCTTCAATTGCGGAATTACACGCCATAAATTATCCTGAACCTGAGTTATTAAATAGGCGTTATTCTCATCACCATACACAGGTTCTTCCACATAAAAAACCCTGAAGTTTTTAGAAAACCGGGTTAATAAATGTTGTGGTCTCTGATAAACGAAATCCCACCTTAAATGGGAAAAACATACTAAATCCATCTTATATTGTTGCTGTTAATTAGTAAATAAACCGCATTTTATAACATTAATAACTATTTATATGCCATATTAATTTTAAGCAAATTCAAATTCTGAATCTTCTATTTTCTAAACTTTTGTGTAAAAAAATCCTCATTGAATTTACATATACAATAAAAATATAATCTAACAGAGGTCAAGATAAATCATTTTAATTAATTAATTGTTTCTGCCATTTTATAATCTATTCTCCACTGGTTGTTTAGAAAAAACCATATGCTTAGCTTAAATTTTTATCTCCAGCGAAAATATCCTTTTACCACTTATCAAATTCCAAAAAAATTTTAAAAAATTAGAAAGTGACTCAAATACAGAGCAGTGGCGGTTTTCAAGCGATTTATGTGTCTGGCAGCGCCAGCTACTAAAAAATAACTGGTATTATGTATTGCATAGTATTATAACTTTACTTATCTTTGCTTTATAACAGCAACAATTAATCGCAAAATAAAAGAATGAATAATGAATATTGAAAATACAGCAAGCCAAATGCGAAAAGGTGTACTGGAGTTTTGCATACTCTCCGTAATTAAATTAGGAGAAGCTTACCCTTCTGATATAATTGATAAAATGAAAGAAGCTAACCTTAATATTTTGGAAGGCACACTTTACCCGCTTTTAACCAGGCTTAAAAATGCAGAACTGCTTACTTACAGATGGGTAGAAAGCAACAGCGGGCCACCACGCAAATATTTTTTACTTACTGAGAAAGGCGCTGCCTTTTACAAAGAACTTGAAACTACGTGGGAGGAATTAGCTAACGCTGTAAAAACGCTTACACGCAAAACAGAATCGAAACCTTAATACAACTTCAACCAACTAATAAATTGAACCGAAATGAAAAAAGTAATTAACATAAATTTTCAGGGAAGAGTGGTTCCAATTGAGGAAACTGCTTTCGAATTGCTTAAACAATATACGGATAGCTTAAGAATGTATTTTGCCAATGAAGAAGGCCGTGATGAAATAATTAATGATATCGAAAGCCGTATCGGTGAGCTTTTTCAGGAGAGAATAACAAAGGGCTCTACCTGCATAACCGATGATGATGTGAATGCAATTATAATTAATATGGGCCGGCCTAAAGACCTTGCGGACGCTGAAAGCGATCAGCCAAAAGATAGTTATACATCTCAAAATGCTAATTCTTACAGCGAATACAACCAAAACATATTTGCGCGTAAAAGACTTTACCGTGACGCCAACAACAAAATTATTGGTGGCGTATGTAGTGGTATAGCGGCTTATTTTAATATTGAGCCTATTATAGTACGACTGTTATTTATATTTTCCGGCGTTGGCTTTTTTGCTTACCTGTTGCTTTGGGCTTTTGTGCCAAGCAGTGATAATGTGCAAAACGGAGTACGTAAAAGATTATACAGAAACCCTGATGATAAGATGATCGCCGGCGTATGCAGCGGTATTGCCAGTTACTTTAATATAAGTGTATGGATACCCAGGATTGTATTCTTAATTCCTTTCATTTCATTCCTGTTCAGATGGGGACATGTTGGTCCGTTGTATTTTCCAAACTTCCTGAGTTTTTCATTTAGCCCGGGCTCACTTATTATTTATATTATTCTTTGGCTTGTAATTCCGGAAGCGCATTCTACTTCTGAAAAGCTGGAAATGAAAGGCGAGAAAGTAGATTTGAATTCCATAAAGAATTCTGTTATTGAAGAAATGAAAGATGTGCAGCAAAGAATGGGAAAAATGGGTAAAGAAGCCAAGGAATTTGCGCAGCAAAAAGGGCAGATGTTAGGATCAGAAATCGGGTATGCCGCTAAAAAGACCGGCAGATCATTTGGCGACATAATAGTTTTCCTGGTAAAAGCCTTTGGATATTTTATAATAGGATGTGTCGCATTATCACTTATTGTGCTATTATTTTCTGTTGCTGTAGTAGCAATTGGTTTATTTCCACTTAAAGGATATATTCTTAACGACGGATGGCAAAGCATTTATGCCTGGGGATCACTGTTATTTTTCATCGGCATACCGGTAATTGGTATAATAACTTTTATTATAAGAAGATTTGCTAAGATAAAAAGTAAAAATAACCTGATGCGATATAGCTTTCTGGCTTTGTGGCTGCTCGGCGTATTTTGTTTTGTGTCCTTAATAGTATCTGTTGGCAGAGATTTTAGAAGTGCCAATACAATAAATGAGCAGGATGTTGCTGTGTCAAATTCCGGAATTAAAAAATTAGAAGTTTCATCTTTCCCATCTAACAGGTTTTACGGAACAAATAACTTTTTACATTTTGAGCCATTTGCCAATTTTGACGAAGATACTGTATACATAAATAATGTGCAGATAAGGATTATCAAATCTTTAAACGATAGCTTTAAAGTTACACTTATTAAGATGTGCAACGGCCGTACAAGGAAATTTGCCGATACGTTGGCAGATAAAATAAATTATAACATTAACCAGGTAGATTCTATGTTATATATTGATAAAGGCATAACCATTACAAGGCAGGATAAATTTAGAAATCAGCAGGTAATTGTAACTATTGCTGTGCCTGTTGGCAAAATCATCAATATAAACAGAAGGTTTAAAGATACCCGTTGGGAACATTTTAACGGACCATGGAATAACGGTAACTGGGACTGGGACCAGGATTGGAATAGAGATGAGATCAAAGGGTGGGAAAATAATTATGGCGAAGACCTTATTATGAAGACTGACGGTTTATATACCCTGGATGGAAACGCTACGGATATGGACATGCACCGCGACAACAGGGATGAAGACAACAGTGATGACAATAATGATAAAATTAATCGTTCCAAACCAGATACATCCCAAGGTTACCGGTACCAGGAAACGCAGAAAGCTATTGACTCACTTAATATTATTAAACAAAAGCAATTGCAGATAATAAAAGATTCTTTAAAAAAAGCAAAAGACCAGATCGAAAAAAAATTGGAAAACTTAGATAGCAATTATAATCAACTCCCAAAAGAACAAGCATATTCCCGCCCTGATAATCAAAAAAATGATTTTGTAATGCACATCTGAATAGTATAAAATCGTTTCAATAGTTAAGTTGAAGTTGAAGCAAGCGAAGGCTCTTCCCGAAAGGGAAGGGCTTTTTATCTTCTTATAAAATTATCTTCTTATAAAATGACATTAATCCAATGATTCCATAAATCCTTGTTCAAACAAATAACCTTTACTTTTGCGCAGTAAAAAAATTAAATGAAGAATACTCCATTTACTCAAAAGCATATCAATCTCGGTGCAAAAATGGCTGAGTTTGCAGGTTACAACATGCCAATAAGTTATAGTGGAATTAATGATGAACATGCCGCAGTGCGCAATAATGCAGGCATATTTGATGTAAGCCATATGGGCGAATTTATTTTAAAAGGAAAAAATGCGCTGGAACTTATACAACGTCTTACTACAAATGACGCTTCAAAGTTAACTGCCGGCAAAGCGCAATACAGTTGCTTTACTAACCCAAAAGGCGGCATAATTGATGACCTGATAGTTTACTGTCTGGAAGAAAGTAATGTCTATATGTTAGTGGTAAACTCCAGCAATATTATTAAAGACTGGAACTGGATAAATACTAATAACACCGCAAACGCCGAGCTTCATAATGTCTCAGAGAAAACATGCCTGCTTGCCATACAAGGGCCTAATGCTGCAAAAATATTGCAGCCTTTAACTGATGCTGAAATAATGAACCTTAAATATTACACTTTTATTAAAACAACATTTGCGGGCATTGATAATGTAATGATAAGCGCAACAGGTTACACCGGCGCCGGAGGTGTTGAAATTTATTTTGAAGATAGTAACGGAGCTGCTGACATTATCTGGGATAAGATATTCGATGTTGGAACACCACAGGGCTTAAAGCCAATCGGGCTCGGTGCCCGGGATACTTTACGTTTAGAAATGGGATATTGTTTATACGGAAATGACATTGACGACAATACCACACCTTTAGAAGCCGGACTTGGCTGGATAACAAAATTCACAAAAAACTTTACAGCCGGCGAAATATTACAGGAACAAAAAGAAGAAGGCGTAACCCAAAAACTGGTCGGTCTTGAAATGACAGAAAGAGGCATACCCAGAAATGGCTGTGAGATAAAAGACCATATGGGCGCAACGATTGGCAGGGTAACCAGCGGTACACAATCACCAACATTGGGCAAGGCAATTGCAATGGGATACATCAATACTAATTATTCTGCTATAGACACACAGGTTTATATAAAAGTGCGTGATAAACTACTGATGGCAAAAGTTACTAAAATGCCGTTTGTATAAAAATTAATCCGGAAATTATTTTCATGAAGTCATTTAAAAGCTCTCTTCCCACATTACATACTTGTTTATCGCCGGCACTTTTACATACTTATGATGTTCGCAGCAGCATTGTAGTAATAATAGATGTATTAAGGGCAACATCTACAATTGCAACGGCAATTAAAAATGGCGCAAAGGCTGTGATACCTGTTAACAGCGTTGCAGATTGTATTAAGCTGGGCAGCCAGATTGAAGTAATAACTGCCGGTGAAAGAGACGGTAAAATAGCTGAAGGATTGAACTTTGGTAATACGCCTTTTCAATATACTGAACAATTTATAAAAGGGAAAACGCTGGTACTTACCACCACCAATGGAACCAAATTACTTCACATGGCGTTGGCAGAAAATGCAAAACAAATAATCACAGGCTCTTTTCCAAATTTATCGGCAGTATGCAATTACCTGGTTGAGCAAAACAAAAATGTAGTGCTTGCATGTGCCGCCTGGAAAGACAATATAAATATTGAAGACACTTTATTTTCAGGCGCTGTGATTAACAGAATAAAAGAACATTTTTTTATTAATTGCGATTCCTCACAAGTTGCAGAACATCTATATAATATAGCAAAAGAGGATTTGTTTTCTTTCATGGAAAAAACAAATGCTTCTCATTTTAGGAGGCTTCTAAATTACGGACTTGAGGAAGATATAAGGTATTGCCTTACACCGGATGTAGCCAATGTATTAGTATTATATAAAGATGGAAGGTTAATTGCAGCATAATTTTAACCCATTAACGCCTTACATACTTAAAACCCATCTAATTTTCGTTACTTTTGCAAATTGATTTTTTCTCAACTGGCTTCCATAAATCATATTTAAAAAGGTAATTAATTGGCGCTTCCTCATCTCATTAAGTACGTTTATAACTCAGGTACAGACGAAGTTATAAGACGAGGCAAAAAAATTCATTCACTTGGTTATGTAGAAATGGTTGAGCATGACGACCTAATGAATGCGGTTACTTTCCGGGTAAGAGATGATAGTTATACTACTTTTTACAAAGTTCATATTCAACGATATAGCGATCCAAAAACGTTGCTTATCCGGTGTGCATGTCCTTATAACTTAAGTGATATTTGCCGCCATGAAGCTGCTGCATTGTTTCAGCTTCAGGATATGGTTGATAAAAATGTGTTGAACGGATATACCGGGAATACATATAATCAAAAGCATACTGTTGTTAAAATGAAGTTTATCGATCTTAGAACGATAAGAATGTTTTCATCAGAAGAAATTTACAGTGACGCAGAAAAATTATTAAGAACTATAAAGGCAAATATTGTTACAGCTGCAAATGAAAAAGTGGAAGCTTCATTGGAAGTAAATGACTCAGTTTACAAACTTGCCATTCAAAAAAATGACGAAAGAAGTTTTGATACTTCCTGCACATGCAATGAACATGATCATGCGCTTTGTGTACATAAAACATTATTATTTCTTCAACTTTTAAATGCCTTCGGCCCTCATTATTTTGATACAATAAGGAATTGGGACAAAGAAAAAAACAAGTTGCTGGAAGCTTATGGCTATAATATCGAAGAAGATCTTAAAGGTAAATTTGAATTTGTATATAAAGAAGGCAAGCCTTTTTTAAGGGTTTTGGATCCTGCTATAAAGCGGCTTGCTCCTGCATCTAATGCAAAGCCTTTAGCTGTAATTGCTAAACCTGAAACAACAGATGTGGACACCTTGCCGCCTGGTAAAAAAGCAGGAATTGTCTTCAATGCCAACGAAAAAAACTTTCCTTTTTTTGTGGTAGAAGCAATACATGGAGATGTAAATGAGCAAGGAAATAAGTTTATTAGCCATGTAGAAAAATTAGACCTTACCAAGTTCATTAACCTGGAAACATATGCCGAACCGGACAAGAATTTAATACAGCAGATCCGCAAAATACAGCCGGCTGAACTTAATAAATACCTTAACAGAAATTCACCATTCAGCGGCTTTTGGGAAAATATTATTCATACTGATAATGATGAATTTCCGGATGAAACCAAGTCACTCATCATTGAATATCTACACCCGAAGCTTAAGAAGTTTTTTGCAGAAAACAGTACAAATCCATTTGTATTTTATCTGCCTCAAGCCAAAACTTTTAAAACAGATAATCTTGTTGAAATATCTTTTTCGCAGGATACTATATCACTGTTTTTTAAATTAATTGCAAAAGAAGATGCTGTTGAATTAAACACCTTTGTAAAGATTGAAAACCAGTTAATTCCATTGAATAATAATGAATGGAAGAGTGTCTTATTGTTTTTATATAACCACCGGTTTTATCAATGGCAAAGGCCGGAAGATGCTTTGGAGGCTGAGAAATACTTTAACAAAAAAACTGTTTTCAATAAAAAAGTATGGCAGGAACAACTGCAAAAAGTTGTGCTTCCGCTAAGCAGGGAATATAAAGTTGAGTTTGATAAATCCTTAATAAAAGAAGTTAAAGAGGGCGAGCCTGAAGTAAAATTATTGCTTGTAGAAAAAGGGGAATACCTTTTATTTCAGCCGGTGTTTACCTATAAAGGTTACGAAACCAGGGCAAATGATAAAGAAGTTATTATAATACCCGAAGGCGATAAAGTGTTATTGGTTCAGCGTAATAAAAATTCCGAACTGGGATTTGTGAACAAGCTTGAGGCGCTGCATTCACAGTTTATGCGGCAGGATGGTAATAGTCTTGTATTAAAAGGTCCTGATGTTTTAAAAAATAACTGGTTTTTCTTATTTGTTGATGCCATGCAGGAAATGAAAGTGCCTGTTTACGGATTTGAATCTTTGAAAAACTTCCGCTTTAATACGGCAAAGCCTACTACTCATATTCATGTAAGCAGCGGGCTTGATTGGTTTGATGCAAAAGTAGAATTAGCTTTTGGAGACCAGAATATTGGCATTGCGGATATTAAAAAAGCTTTGGCAAATAAGCAATCTTTTGTTCAGCTTAATGATGGCACACTTGGCATATTACCTGATGAATGGATAAAGAAATATTCATTGCTTTTTAAGGTTGGCGAAGGTAGAAAAAACCAGCTCAGGCTGTCTAAATTTCATTTAAGTGTAATTGATGATCTCTATGAAAAAAGAGATGAAACGGAGCTTTCCTTTGAGCTGGATAATAAATATGAACGCCTTAGAAATTTTAAAAGCATTCCTGAAATTGATATTCCGGTGGAATTATCCGGCGTATTAAGACCTTACCAGGTTTCAGGTTTTCATTGGCTAAATTACCTGAACGATGTTGGCTGGGGTGGTATTCTTGCTGATGATATGGGATTAGGTAAAACAGTGCAGGCGCTTAGTATGCTGAGGCATTATAATACCGAAACCGGCGGACTAAAAGCCGTGGTAGTTTGCCCGACCACGCTTATTTATAACTGGGAAAATGAAATAAAAAAATTTACTCCAAAGCTCACTTACTACATTCATCACGGCAGCATGAGAACGAGAGACCCGGAGGAATTAAATAAAAAAAACGTAGTAATAACAACATACGGCACACTTAGAAGTGACATACATATTTTGATGAAAATTGCTTATGATTATATAATACTTGATGAATCGCAGGCCATAAAAAATCCTGCCTCAAAAGTAGCTAAGGCTGCCTGCCTGCTTAATTCTAAAAACAGGCTGTGCATGAGCGGTACACCTTTGCAAAACAATACTTTCGATATATACGCACAAATGAATTTCTTAAATCCCGGGTTGCTGGGTTCAGTTGAATTTTTTAGAAATGAATTTGCAAATCCTATAGATAAATTTGGCGAGCCTGAACAAAAAGATCATTTGCGCAAATTGCTTTATCCTTTTATTTTGAGAAGAACAAAAGAGCAGGTAGCAAAAGATCTTCCTGAAAAAATGGAAACCATTTTGTTCTGTGAAATGGAAGATGAACAAAGAAAAATTTATGATGCTTACCGCAACAGTTATCGTGATAAAATTATTGGCGTAATTGATGAACAGGGAATTCAAAAATCGCAGCTTACCATTTTGCAGGGCCTTATGAAACTGCGCCAGATATGTGATAGCCCGGCTATTTTAAATGAAGAAGAAAAGTATCCAAATCATTCCATAAAACTTGATGAACTTACAAGAGAAATAGCAGAAAATATTGGTGATCATAAAGCATTAATATTTTCACAGTTCCTGGGCATGTTGTCTCTTATAAAAGAAAAATTAAAACAAAATGATATTCCCTTTGAATATTTTGATGGAAGCACTTCGCCGTTAGACAGGGAAAAGGCTATTAAAAATTTTCAGGCTAATGATGAATGCCGCGTTTTTTTAATATCACTTAAAGCCGGAGGTGTTGGTTTAAATTTAACAGCTGCAGATTATGTGTACATTGTTGATCCATGGTGGAATCCTGCAGTAGAGCAACAAGCCATTGACCGCACTCATCGTATAGGTCAAACTAAAAATATTTTTGCTTACAGAATGATTTGTAAAGACACAATAGAAGATAAAATTTTGCAACTTCAGGAAAGAAAGCGTGTGCTGGCTAAGGAACTTATTTCAGATGACAGTTCTTTTGTAAGAGGATTAAGCAAACAAGATGTTGAATATCTTTTTAGTTAATTTATGAAGAGATATAACTTTTCAATCGTTGAAAATTTTTCTTTGACCCGGGTTCAAAAAGAGTGAGAAAATTTTTAGAAAGTCTGCTCAATAATATTGACAAAATTGATTTAGGATGAATAGCTGATGTTTTCACGATTATTTGGATTTACCTCAAAATTACTGCATATAAGGCGTTGCTTGCAAGAGCAGAAATACTGATTTTACACATCAGTATTTTCACAGCTTATCTTTTAAAATGTAAACGTTTTCGATGATCTCATACAATCTTACAAAAGTTTATCTATAAGAGAAGTGTTAGGTTAGTTTAAAATACAGTAACATCTATAGAACTTAATTTCAATCTTTATTTTTAGTGTTTAAGATTGAATTTAATAATTAATCACCTGCTCTTCCATCAATTCAGGCATAGGCCTGAATTCGTATTGTTGCGTTCTTAGCTGCGGTTCAAAACCTGCTGCCCTGATGGCTTGCTGTATTCCTTTACTTGTAAAACGGTGAGGCGCTCCTGCGGCGCTTACAACATTCTCTTCAATCATAATACTTCCAAAATCATTTGCTCCTGCGTGCAGGCAAACCTGCGCTACCTGCTTGCCAACAGTTAGCCAGCTCGCCTGTATATTATTTATATTAGGCAACATGATCCTGCTCATGGCGATCATTCTTATATATTCTTCAGCAGTAGTTAAATTGTGTACTCCTCTTATTTTTGTAAGCAAGGTATCCACATCCTGAAAAGTCCAGGGAATAAAGGCGATAAAACCTTTTGCATAATCAGGTTTCCTGGATTGTACTTCACGCAATTTTACAAGGTGTTCAAATCTTTCCTGTACAGTTTCCACATGTCCAAACATCATGGTTGCAGAAGTAGTAATATTTAATTTATGCGCTTCAGCCATTATATCAAGCCATTCCTGTGTGCCGCATTTGCCCTTGCTTATCATACGCCTTACCCTGTCAGTTAATATTTCAGCGCCAGGCCCCGGCAACGAATCCAATCCTGCTTCTCTTAATGCAATTAATACTTCACGATGTGTGGATTTTTCAAGCTTGGTTATATGAGCCACTTCCGGCGGACCTAATGCATGAAGCTTGATATTTGGATATAACTGTTTAAGCTCTTTAAAAAGATTAACGTAAAAAGAAAGCCCCAGGCCCGGATGATGGCCGCCCTGCAATAAAAGCTGGTCGCCTCCATAACGAAAAGTTTCATCAATTTTTCTTTTATACGTTTCAATGTCAGTGATGTAAGCATCCTTGTGCCCGGGAATGCGATAAAAATTGCAAAATTTACAATTCGCAATACAAACGTTTGTTGTATTTACATTCCGGTCAATTATCCAGGTAACTTTTCCGTGCGGCACCTTTTTTTTCCTTAACTCATCAGCTACCAGCATTAGTTCTGCCAATGCAGCATTATTATATAAAAACAAGCCTTCTTCAACACTAAGAAATTCTGATGAAAGCGCTTTTTTAAACAAACCGGCTAAATTCATAATATAGAATCAACAAAGTTTTATGTTACTTGTTCGCATTACCATCTAAATAAAAACGCTGCAAAAATACATGCATTATGTTGTAAATTTAAAATTGCTATAATGAAAAGAATTGTCTTTTACATATTATTCAGTACCTGTTTTACATGTGGCGCCCAGGAACAATTTATTGAGAAACCAGCTAAATTTATTACAAGGTTTCCCTTTAAACAATTAAGTGGCGGAGTAATTCTTTTGCAGGCAAAATTTAACGATAATGCCACTACTCTAAATTTTATTTTAGATACGGGCAGCGGGGGGATATCGCTGGATTCAGCCACCTGTGCGGAGTTTGGTATAAAACATTCTCCTTCCGGGAAAACAATTAACGGAATTGCCGGTATAAGAGAAGTAGATTTTGCAAAAAATAATACATTGGTTTTAGGCGATTTAAAAGTGAAAGGACTTGATTTTTACATCAATGACTATAGCATTCTCAGCAGTGTGTATGGCGAAAAAATTGATGGCATTATCGGCTATAGTTTTTTTAGCCGTTATATTGTAAAAATAAACTTTGACAGCTACAAAGTTGAAGTATTTGAGCCAGGATCAATCCGTTATCCTTCGGGCGGCTACCTGTTACACCCTTTGTTTACCACATTGCCCATACAATCTTTAATTATTAAAGACCAGCGTACCATTGAGGCAAATTTTTATCTTGATACAGGCGCCGGGTTAAGTTTTTTATTAAGTAAAGATTTTATACAAGACAGCGCCATTTTAAAAAATAAAAGGAAGCAACTGCCCATACAAACACAAGGGCTTGGAGGTAAAAAAAGAATGATGATATCAATGATTAAGGAAGTAAAAATTGGCCCTTACAGGTTTAGAAGAGTACCTACTTATATTTTAGATGATGAATACAACGCTACATCTTACCCTTTCCTGGGCGGGCTTTTGGGCAATGACATTTTAAAAAAGTTCAACATTATATTGAACTATAAAAAAAGAGAAATCCACTTATTACCAAACAGTCATTTCAGGGATGAGTTTGATTATTCATATACCGGTCTCAGCCTGTATTTTATTGATGGCAAAGTAATAATTGATGACATTGTAGAAGGCTCTCCCGGTGATAAAGCAAAATTTAAAAAAGACGATATTATAGTTTCCATCAACAACAATTTTAGTAATGATATCAATCAATATAAAGATATTCTGCAATCTGCTAATGAAAAAGTAAGGGTATTAATTATGAGAAATAACGTTCCTTTAATAATTGATTTTAGGGTTGGAAGAAT
>CAXSDW010000002.1:70637-95241 GCA_964236235.1 uncultured Chitinophagaceae bacterium | reverse complement strand
GTAGTACGACAGATTTTGATTCTGTTTGTCGAGGTTCGAATCCTCGTGGGACAACTGTTTGAACTTCAATTCTACAAGGTTATTATATTGTACAAACTCTAAAGTCTTGTATTAAAGTGTAACCGTCCTCAAAGTTCGGCCAGGATTGAAGTAGAGAGAATTCTTTAATTTCAAAGTAGTCAAGAAATCCCGACCTGACAATATAGGCATGTTAATGTCAAGGAACAATATGGTAAACTTCCATTGGTTGAATATTGCCTAATGGTATGCTCAAATCGGGAACCTTTCAATGAACTATTGTATATTAATTAAAATATATATTATTAAATAAATTATGTATTTTATTATATAATATTTATACCCACTCTGCGTTTTTGATTCACAAAGTTATTTTTATTGTAAGGTTGTTTTACAGAAAAACACCCATAAATACAAGCACTCTAATAAGGGTCACTTTATATACTAATAAGCTTTGTATTTGAAACATATTATTTATCACTTAAAGGAGCACTATCTTGATTAAAATTGTTACTTTATCTTCATGGCATTATTATAAAGAAGAAGAACTTCCTCCTACAAAAAAAATGTTATCTACATTAAAGAAGTTTTATCAATATGAAATGCACCAGCCTCATCTTCCCTATGGTCCCAGGGATGTAAAAGGCTCATTTATTGGTTTGCTAAACCGCGGATTGATAGATGTGAAACATACTTCAGAAAATGGATTTAAAATTGTTCGATGGTATATTACTTCAAAGGGAAAACAGTATTTAGAGCAAAAGCGTGCGTAATATTATTCGGAAAAGTTTCAAACATAACTTAGCTCATTTTATAACTTCATCAATTACCTTTCCAACACATCCATTAGGCATTTGAATTTTAAGCATAGCAGCTATCGTTGGCGCTATATCAGTCATATAAGTTTCACGATTTGTTTGCCCAGGTTTAATATTCCATCCAAACCAAAGCAAAGGAATGTGTGCATCATAAGGATTCCATGAGCCATGTGTTGTACCTGTTGATGATCCATCGAAATAAGCAGGCTTTAAAATGAATTGAATATCACCTCCCCGTTGTTCATTATACCCGTTAATCACCATTTTCTTTATTGGTTCGGGCAGGCTTGCTTCACTGATTTTATCTGTTGCAAATACACTAACTATGAAAGTCTTTTGTTTAAGGTATTGTATAATAAATAATTTTACGTCCTGTAATTTATTCTGCAGAACAAGGTTTGTATCACTAAGGTAAACCTGGTAATTTTCGATCGATTTTATCACACTTTTTATGTTGAATTTTTGCTCAATAGCAACATTTAATTCCTTCATTAAATCGCCTTCGTTAAAAACTCCGGAAGGAATATTTTTTTGTTGTAAAAATGTTGGAATGTGCGACACACCATGATCTGCGGTCAAAAATATTATATAAGTTTCCTTGCCTAATTTATTGTCTAAGTATTTTAAAAAATCGGCAATATCCTTATCAAGGCGTAAATAAGTATCTTCAACTTCAACAGAATTTGGTCCAAAAGAATGCCCAATATAATCTGTAGAAGAAATGCTCACAGCTAAAAAATCAGTTACATTATTACATCCTAATTGCTCGTTTTCAACAGCCGATTTTGCCATATTAAATGTGTAAGTAACAGCAAATGGAGTGTACTTAAAATCTTCATACTTGCCTGCAGCATCAGGTGAAATTTTATGTGGAAAGGTTATTCTTCTCTCTGCACCAATACCGCGTTCATAAGCTTCATTATCTGCGGTGCTTAACTCATAATCTTTGTCAGGTAATAATTTGTTCCATTCTTTAGCTATTGAAACATCGGGAAACTTTTTATCGTTTATTGCCTTTACCCATGCCGGTAAATCATTCATATAATAACTGCTGGTTATCCATGTTCCTGTCTTCTCATCATACCAATATGCAGCATTGGCACTATGCCCTGCAGGCAAAATAGAAGACCTGTCTTTTAATGCAATTCCGATTACTTTACTTTTAAAATTATTGCTAAGGCGCAATTCATCTGTTATAGTTGTTGTCCATAAATTGCGTGGACTCATTTTGCCGGATATAGAATTGCTCCCCACCGATGATACCGTTGAATCATCAGTACAATAAACATCTTTATTGATTGCTTTTTCAAACCAATTGTTTCCCGCAATACCATTAATTGCCGGAACACTTCCGGTATAAATGCAACTATGCCCGGGAGCTGTATAAGTGGGTACATACGGTATCATCGTATTTTCGCAACTAAAACCCTGGCTTAACAGCCTGTTAAATCCATTGGAAGAATACAATTCCTTATAACGGTATAAATAATCCCATCGCATTTGATCTATAACCAACCCTATAACCAGCTTAGGTTTTAGTAATGATGGCGATTTTTTTGAACTTTGTGAAAATGAAAAAGTAATAAGCATTACACTGCAAACGAGAGTAACAAATCTTTTAACCATTGTATTAATTTGAGCAAAGATAAACGCCAGCATTGTTATATTTAATTCAATTGAAGCTGATAACAATTTAATAAAGAATATTAATTACATCTAAAAGTTTTTACCACTAATAGCTAAGCCTTATTTTTGCGCTTCCTTATTTTAAATAATAGTTATGGATGTTTTTGAAAAATTGCTAAAAGATGGCGGCCCAATAGGAAGACATGTGGAAAGAGCTCATGGTTATTTTGCTTTTCCAAAGCTTGAAGGAGAATTAGGAAGCCGCATGTTATTCAGAGGAAAAGAAAAAATAATCTGGAGCCTAAATAATTATCTTGGTTTAGCTAATCATCCGGAGGCAAGAAAAGCCGATACTGACGCAGCAAAAAAATGGGGCATGGGTTATCCTATGGGAGCCAGAATGATGAGTGGAAACAGCACATTGCATGAAGAACTTGAAAAAACCGTTGCTGAATTTATTAACCGGGAAGATGCAATGCTTTTAAATTTTGGTTACCAGGGCATCATGAGTTGTATTGATGCACTCGTTAACAGGCGTGATGTAATTGTGTATGATGCAGAAAGCCATGCATGTATTGTAGATGGTATAAGGCTTCATTTAGGTTATAGCTATGCATATAAACATAACAATGTTGAGGATTGTGAAAAACAATTGGTAAGAGCACAAAAAATTGCGGAGAAGAATGGAGGCGGAATTTTAGTAATCACAGAAGGTGTATTTGGCATGAGTGGAAACCAGGGCAAACTAAAAGAGATTACTAATTTAAAAAAGAAATACCAGTTCAGGATTTTAATAGACGATGCACATGGCTTTGGCTCAATGGGACCAACCGGCGGCGGAGCTGATGAGCAACAAGATTGCCAGAATGAGGTGGACCTTTACTTTAGCACATTTGTAAAAAGCATGGGAAGTATAGGAGCATTTATTGCCGGGCCAAAAAAAATTATGACTTACCTGCGCTACAATGTCCGGTCGCAAATATTTGCTAAAAGCCTGCCGATGATAATTGTAGAAGGCATGATAAAAAGAATGGAAATGCTGAAAACCATGCCCGAACTTAGAGAGAAATTATGGCATAATGTAAATAAACTTCAAAATGGCTTAAGGGAAAAAGGATTTGATATTGGCACTACCAACAGCCCTGTTACACCGGTTTATATGAAAGGCGATGTGCCGGAAGCAACCGCCATGGTAATGGATCTTAGGGAGAATTATAATATTTTTTGTTCGATAGTTGTATACCCAGTTATTCCGAAAGGGCAAATAATTTACCGGCTTATTCCTACTGCGGCCCACACGGATGAAGACACAGAGTTAACGCTGAATGCATTTGAAGAAACAAAAAAGAAATTGGACGCCGGGGAATATCGTACAGAAGAAATTCCTGACATGGCTGATGCAGGAAAAGCAATGATAGGAGAAATGTAATCATCTTAAAAATTATTGCCTGTTTAGAAAAGGCCAACTCTTTTGAATTTTTGCTTTAATTAAATAAGCAATTATTCCACTCACAAATACAACTAAGAAATACAACATGATTTTCAATCCCGTAGAAAGAAAAATAATCAGCCAAATAATTATTGCAAGTATAACCGGCAAAGGATAAAGAGGCATTTTATAAGGAAGATGAGCTGTTCCGTTTCGCTTTCTTAATAGCATCACACCTATTCCCTGCCCGATGAATTGTACTATTATCCGCATGGCCAAAATGCCATCTATTACCTGCTTCATTTTAAACAATAAACTAAACACCAATCCAAATCCTGCTAAGATTAATAATGAAACATAGGGAAATTTTTTTACAGGATGTACTTTAGCAAATATTTTGAAAAATTCTCCATCTGCAGCCGCTGCGTATGGAACCCGGGAGTAACCTAACATTACTGCAAACAATGAAGCAACTGCTACCCACAATATCATGATGGTTGCAATTTTTGCAGCAGTTTTTCCATATAATGTTTCAATAAAAACACTTATAACAAAATTATTTTGCCCGCTATCCTGCCATGCTTTTATCTGCTGCCAAGGTATCACGCTTGTTACACTTATGTTCATCGCAAGGTATAAAATAGCTATGCCTGCAACAGATATGAACATACTGCGTGGAATGTTTTTTCCAGGATTTTTTATTTCGCCTCCTAAATGACAAACATTATAGTATCCCAAATAACTATAAATCGTTTTAACCGATGCCTGTCCTAAAGCAACAAAAAATAAGCTGCTCCATTTAAAGCCTGTATTCATTTCCTTTACAGGCTGAAAAAAATTTCCATGAGAAATACCTGCAAATATTATCCATCCTAATGTAAGAATAACGCCCATCCAAAGCAGAACGCCAATCTTACCAATATTGTCTGTTTTTCTATACAATAAAAATGTAACTAAAATTATTACAAGGGCCGAAACACATTTTTGTTGCCACGGCTCTAACTGTACAAGATAACCGAGATATTGGGAAAAGCCGATGGCAGCAGAAGCAACTACAAGTGGCGCCTGGATTATGGTTTGCCATATATATAGGAAAGACATCATCTTGCCCATCCTTTCTTTATTATAGCCTTCTTTTAAAAAGTTATAACTACCTCCCGCCATTGGATAAGCAGCGCCAAGTTCGCTCCAGATCATTGCATCTACCATTGAAAGAACAGCGCCGGCAATCCACGCATATAAAAACCATGGACCATTCATTGTGCTGATAACAATAGATAGTGTAATGAACGGCCCGATACCGACCATATCTATCATATTAAGTACTGCAGATTGAAATAAGCTCAGCCGGCGTTGTAAACTTTGCGGCTTTGTTTGTATTGCCATGTTGGCCGGCAAATTAATTTTTTTAATTTAAACCATTTGATTGTCAGCCAACAAATAAATAATGTATGGGGAATAAAAAATCCGGGCAACTAAAAAGAAGCCCGGAATTAATCAAAAATCTTAACCATTTATCTTAACTATATCAAAGACCGAAAGTGAGAATGGTAAGTTGCATGTATGTTTTGTTTATTATTTCTTTAACAAATAAAAAAAGGAGGCCGGATAGAAATCCACCTCCATATAATCCAATATCCTATGAAAAACCTCAGTGAAACCGCAGGGCGGTTTATAATATTTTGATCATGTTACCATGATGATTTGAATGTAATTTTATACTCCGGAAAAGTCTTTGTAAGATATGCGCCTTCTCCAAAATATTTTAAAATAGGTTCTATTTCTTTGGGTTCTAAAAAACCAGAAATACTAACAGGATCCGAATTTTTTCCTGCTAAAATAACCGTACCCGGAAAACCAGGTTGCCCATTAGTAACGTAAAGAGCAAAATCATTTACAGCATACTGGTTGTTGAAAGTAAAAACTTTGTTTGCCCATATTAAGCTATCTTTTGTTTCAGCATTTACTTTGGCTACATAAAAATTTGAGTTCAGATAGTCAATTACTTTAGGATTACCGTATGTTTTTTTATCCATTACTTTGCACCAGTGGCACCAGTTTGTATATAAATCAATAAGTACAGGTTTTTGTTGTTGTTTCAATTTTACAGATATATCTTTTAAATCTGACCATTTTAATTCTTCACTAACTTGCCTGAACGAAAACGAAGAAAGTAAAATGAAGCACCATGATGTTAAGATGTGTTTTTGCATGTAACGAATACTTAAACGCATGAGTTTACATTTTATTGGAATTATTTTGAAAAAACTTTAGAAAATCGAAAAATAAATTTAATGCATAAAATTATTATAGCTATAACAGGTGCAAGCGGTTCAATGTATGCAAAGTTATTATTAGACAAATTATTAACTATAAAAAATCAATGGGATAAACTTGGAGTTGTAATGACGGAAAACGCAAAACTCGTTTGGGAAACCGAATTAGCTAATAAAGGGTTTGCTGATTATGATCTCAATTTCTACTCGCAAAATGATTTTATGGCGCCTTTTGCATCCGGTTCAGGTAAATATAATATTATGATAATTGTTCCATGCAGTATGGGTACGTTAGGAAGAATAGCAGCAGGTATTTCTTCTGATCTTATTACAAGAGCGGCAGATGTAATTTTAAAAGAAAGAAGAAAATTGATTTGTGTAGTAAGGGAAACTCCATACAACCTTATACATTTGCAGAACATGGAAAAAGTAACTGTTGCAGGAGGAATTATATGCCCGGCAACACCGTCATTTTACAGTAAACCAAAAACTATTGAAGAAGCAGCAAGCACAGTTGTAGACAGGATCTGTGATCTTGCCGGTTTACAAATTGATACATTCAGATGGGGAAACTAAATTGATCTATTCTCAGATTAACGTAAATCAACCACTTCAACTTTAGGGTAATTTTTTGCATCAAATACAAATACATTATCAGGTATGGGGTTATTTGGTTTCATACTATTAATAGTATATGTGTACCGGTTGCCATTCTTTTCAAAAACTTTTGTGCTTATTATTGTTTGAGAATTTTTATCTATATCAAGCAACACTTTAAAAAATGGCTTCGATTTATCTACAGGAGTAAGCTCAACTTCCTGCAAAGTTTTACCTGAAGATTTTATCTCATCATTGAGTTTATATAAAAAATCCTTATCATAAAAATTAGTAAACAATTTTTGAGGAGTTATTGAATTTGCACTTGCATCAAACCTGGTTATTTCCACTTCATTGCTGGATTTGTCGAATGTCCAGATATTATTTCCATCAAAGAAAATTTGCTGACCTGTAACATCTATTTTATATTTATTGCCTTTCATGTTTACAGTGCCGGTTTTTGATCCTTCAACTTTGCCTGCAGCATTTTCAATCCTTAAATTAAAATTTGCAGTTACTGTTTTATAGGTTTTAAATTTTGCACTTACTGCATCCAAAATTCTTTTAGCGTCCGCATCATTTTTTCCCATTCCTTTTGGCTGAGCCATTACATTAAAACTGCTAAAAACACTTAACAATATAATCCCCAAAATTAATTTTTTCATTAGATTTTTTTTATAGCAACGGTGAATTCAAAGATAAGTAATAGACAGTTTGAAAGCAGAAAGAGTTTAAGTGGTGTAATTATATAACTGTTAATGTTAATTACTTTTTTACAAAATAAATGAATAAAGGATATAGCGATGACAACATTCAAATAATTGAAAACGATATATCAGAATAAGTACGTTGGAAAGAAAAAAAGTTGTGAATGATCAAAAAAAAATTATTTATAAATCCTGCTACTTGCCCATTCACATTATATCATCTCGCTTTGCAACAAAGGATTTTTAACTTCATTTTTTGCTTCAGCAAATTCTTTTGCAGCCTTAATAAAGTGAACAAATATTGGCTGAGGATTTTCAACAGTGCTTTTTAATTCAGGATGATATTGAACGCCTATAAAAAATGGATGATCAGTTAATTCAATTATTTCTACCAGGCCTGTGGCGGGATTGATGCCACTTGCAACCATGCCTGCTTTCTCAAACTGATCAAGATATGCATTATTAAATTCGTAGCGGTGGCGGTGTCTTTCGCTGATTTGTGTAACATCATAAATGTCGCTTGCAAGTGTATTTTCCTTTATATTGCACGGATAAGCACCAAGGCGCATTGTACCACCTTTCATTGTAATTTTCTTTTGTGCTTCCATCATATCAATTACCGGATTCTCTGTATCAGGGCACATTTCTGTTGAATTTGCATCAGTGATATTTAACACGTTTCTTGCAAATTCAATTGCTGCCATTTGCATTCCGAGACAGATACCGAAGAATGGAAGATTGTTTTCTCTTGCATATTTTACAGCAATTACTTTTCCTTCCACACCTCTAAAACCAAAGCCGGGAGCTACTAATAGCCCATCAAGCTCACGAAGTTTTTCTGCAACATTTTCATCGGTAATAAATTCACTATGTACATTTACCACCTGCACTTTACAATCGTTCATAACACCTGCATGTATAAATGATTCCAGTATTGATTTATAGGCATCCTGAAGCTCAATATATTTTCCTATTAACCCGATTGTAACTCTGTGTGACGGCCGTTTTAGCTTTTCTAAAAAATCTTTCCAGCGGTTAAGATCCGGCTCTTTATAATCTGTTATATTTAATTTTTTTAAAACTATCACGTCGAGCTTTTCTCTAAGCATTGCCATAGGAACCTCGTAAATTGTTGAAGCATCCGCAGCCTCTATTACCGCATCCTGCTTTACATTACAAAACAATGCGATCTTTCTTTTTAGATCTTCACCCAAAGGTCTTTCAGTTCTGCAAACCAGAATATCAGGATGAACACCATTTTCGCTGAGCATCTTTACACTATGTTGCGTAGGTTTTGTTTTTAATTCTTTAGCAGCTTTCAGGTAAGGTATTAAAGTTAAATGTATCACCAGGCAATCTTCATCAGGCATCTCCCACTGTAATTGCCTTACTGCTTCAATAAAAGGCAGGCTTTCAATATCACCAACTGTACCGCCGATTTCAGTAAGAATAATATCATATTCATTCTTTTGCCCGAGCAATAGCATTCTGCGTTTTATCTCATCAGTTATATGAGGAATCACCTGTACGGTTTTACCAAGATAATCACCTTCTCTTTCCTTATTAATTACGGTTTGATAAATGCGGCCGGTAGTTACATTGTTTGCCTGTGAGGTAAATATATTTAGAAATCTTTCGTAGTGACCTAAGTCAAGATCAGTCTCAGCGCCATCTTCAGTTACAAAGCATTCTCCATGCTCATAAGGATTTAATGTTCCCGGGTCAATATTAATATAAGGATCAAACTTTTGAATAGTTGTTTTAAAACCACGTGCCTGTAATAATTTGGCAAGTGAAGCCGCAATAATACCTTTACCCAGCGAAGATGTAACGCCACCTGTAACAAAAATATATTTAGACATAAAGAATTAAGTTTATTACTTATTTTTTGAAATATGAAACCTGGGTTATGGAAAAAAGAATATCAATTATCTGAAAATAATTGTGCAACCTTTCTCTTACACATTGATTTGACCGACGGAAAAAAATTGGAAATCACCATCCGGGAGGTCATACAAACTTACACCAATATTTGATTTCAAAAAATAAACGAAAGCTTTTTGTGGAAAAAACAACAATAAGCTTAATAACTTTTTTGATAATATATTATGACAAGAAGCAGATAATAAAGTCTTATTGGTTTATATTTTTGCCATCGCTTAGTGTTTTTATCATGGCTTCCACTGCATCTTTATTAGGTTGGTTAGGAGCAAGTGGCAACGCTGCTTTCGCATTTTTTATTGCATTCTTAAAATCACCATTTGCTGAGTAACCCCTGGCAAGACCCATGTAAGTTGTAAAATTATTTGGATTTTTCTCAGCATTCATTTTAAAAATATCCAGGGCTTCTTTTGGTTTCTTTTCATTTAATAATGTGCGGCCGTATTGATGCAGTTCCATCATATTAGCCAATGGCAACGCCTGTTTCAATAATGCTTCTGCTTCCTGGGTTCTGCTCAATTTATTAAGCACAGCAGCTTTAGTGCTCAAGGTTTTAAAATTTTTTTGGCCAATAAAAACACCATTAATTGCATAATCACTCCATTGCATAGCATCTTCAAGATTAGTATTATGGTCAACCGCAAATTGCGCTGCCTGCACCCATGTATCAGCGTTAAAACCTTTATCACTTCTTAATTCCTTTTTAAAAGATTCAATCTGTGTTTTTACATAGTCAACTTCTACTTTAAAAGGAATTTCTAATTTCTCCCACATCATAGCTATTACAGCACTGTTTTCAGTTTGATCAATAAATTCGTACTTAAGCCATTCAATACTTTGCGAAAGTTTTACCGGTTTTATGTTTACTCTTAAAGCATCTTCTTTCTCATCATAAAAAAACGATCCCCACGACTGGTAATTGTTACTGAAAATAATTGTAGGATTTACGTCATCGTATGCAATGAACAAGCCGTACGTTCCTGCTTTTAAAGGTTTGCCTTCTATCATTACATCGGTAGTAAAAGTTATTGTAGTATTTTCATTTGCACCTGCACGCCATGGAGCCGCTTTGCTTGTACCAAAACCGAGATCTTTATATCCATTATGCACAAGGCCGTTCCATATTTTTCCTTCACGCCCTTTTACGGCCGGTCTGTCATAATGAATAATCACATCTGTTATTCCTATTCGTTCACTTACAGATGCTTTTTTATTGCCCCCATCCGGAGGTGTGGTCAAATTTTGTGAAGATGAAGTGAATGCAAAACACATCATCATAAAAGCAAGCAGTATATTATGTTTCATTTTATTTATTTAGAGAATAAATATAAATAACTGAATTACTACTTCCATTCTAAATTGATGAATGGTAATTAATTTTGCATTAGGGTTATAAATAAAACGTTGAAGTAATCTGAAACTTATTACTTCATAGTGAAGCTTTCGAGAAATTTGGTTGTAAAGTTTCCCATTCTAAAATCTTCATTAAGCATTAGCTGCTGATGGAATGGAATGGTTGTTTTTATACCTTCAATTACATATTCACTTAAAGCCCGTATCATGGTGCTGATGGCTTCTTCCCGGGTTTGTGCAATAGCAATTAATTTACCAATCAAACTATCATAATACGGCGGAATAACATAGCCGGCATATGCATGACTATCAACTCTTACACCATGACCGCCGGGCTGGTGCAATACAGTTATTCTGCCGGGAGATGGGCGAAAATCATTATACGGATCCTCAGCATTTATCCTGCATTCAATGGCGTGCATTTGCGGAAAATAATCCCTGCCCGATATTTTATGCCCGTTAGCAATTTTTATCTGTTCTTTTATCAAATCAAAATTTACCACTTCTTCCGTTACGCAATGTTCTACCTGTATACGGGTATTCATTTCCATAAAATAGAAATCCCTGTTTTTATCTACAAGGAATTCCACAGTGCCAACACTTTCATAATTTATTGCAGATGCGGCTGTAATCGCCGCTGCGCCCATCTTCTCTCTTAAATCCTTTGTCATAAAAGGCGATGGAGATTCCTCAACTAACTTTTGATGACGGCGTTGTATGGAACAATCTCTTTCACTAAGATGACACACAGTTCCGAACTGATCTCCCGCAACTTGTATCTCGATATGTCTTGGCTCTTCTACGTATTTTTCCATGTAGATGCCATCATTTTTAAAAGACGCAGCCGCTTCGGCTTTGGCATTATCAAAAGCTTTTTCAATTTGATCTTCTTCCCATACTACCCTCATACCCTTGCCACCACCACCTGCCGTAGCTTTTAATATAACAGGATATCCTATATAACTTGCAAGAATCCTGGCTTCTTCAATATCTTTTAAAAGGCCTTCTCCACCAGGCACTACCGGCACACCCGCTTTTATCATGGTTTCTTTGGCTGTAATTTTATCACCCATTGAATTAATCATATCCGGTGTGGGGCCTATAAATTTAATTTTGTGATCTGTACATATCTGGGCAAATTTTGCATTTTCAGCTAAAAAACCATAACCGGGATGAATTGCATCTGCATTAGTAATCTCTGCGGCAGCCATTATATGCGGCATATTTAAATAGCTGTCTGCGCTGGCGGGTTTTCCAATACATACGGCTTCATCGGCAAACCTTACATGAAGGCTATCTTTGTCTGCGGTAGAATAAATAGCTACCGTACGTATGCCCATTTCCTTACAGGTTCTTATAATCCTCAATGCTATTTCGCCACGGTTGGCTATAAGTATTTTTTTAAACATAAGTTATTCTTAAGTCATTTTGTAATTGTGTATTGCCATTAAAATTTCAATTACAAAAACCAGTGAAATATGACTATTGGGAAGGTTCAACTAAAAATAAGGGCTGGTCAAATTCAACAGGCGAGGCATCTTCAACCAACACTTTTACAATTTTTCCGGTAACCTCACTTTCAATTTCATTAAATAATTTCATTGCCTCTATTATACAAACAATTGTGCCCGGAGTAACCTCATCTCCTACATTTATAAATATAGGTTTACCTGGCCCTGATTGCCTGTAAAATGTACCAATCATCGGGCTTTTAATAGTTACATAATTATCTTCTTTTAAAGTTTCAGGAGCAGTTGGTTTTGCAAAGTCTATTTTATTAGCAGGTGCAGTAGTTGGTTGTGAAGATTGAACAACAGGAGACATCATCACATTTTGCACAGCATCATTCTTTTGTTTGATGGTTATTTTAAAATCATTTTCTTCAATGGTTAACTCGCCAATATTGCTTTTATTAATGAGCTTTACCAGCTCCTGTATTTGCTTTATATCCATTTGGCAAATTAATTATTGTTATTAAATGTTGAAGCTAAGATAGTAAATGATTTCTCAATATATATTCTTAAAAATACCCGGCAAAATCACTGCTTTTAAAAGAATTTCAAACACCGGGTACCTTCATTATTCCTTTACTCTTTCCACATACTCCCCGGTTTTTGTATTCACACGAATAAGCTCGCCTTCATTTACAAACAACGGAACATTTACAACAGCGCCGGTTTCCACAGTTGCAGGTTTTAAGGTACGTGTGGCGGTATCTCCTTTCATACCAGGCTCGCTATAAGTTACTAATAATACAATTTTATCAGGCAATTCCACACCCATCGGCTGATCAGTTTCTCCATTTATAAGAACAGAAACTTCCTGCCCGTCTTTTAAAAACTGAGGCGCATCAACCATTTGAGGCGGCACTGTGATCTGCTCATAATTTTCTGTATCCATAAAGCTGTAACCAGTATCATCTTTATATAAAAACTGGTAAGATTTTTTTTCAACCCGTACCGGAAAAATTGTTTCGCCGCTGTTCCATGTTTGCTCGATGGTTCGGTTATTATCAACACCTTTTAATTTTGCCCAAACCTTTGCTGCTGCACGTGCTGTTTTATTTTGACCGAATTCAATTACAGTGTACAGACTTCCATCTATTTTTAAAATAAGCCCGGTACGCATATCTGATGTAGTTGCCATAAAAAAATTTGAGGGCGCTAAGTTAGCATTAGAAATTTCAAAAGCCAAATACAACATCTTCGGATAAATATTTGCATTAATATTAGCTTTTAAACAAATTATCTTTACAAAAAACGCATGAAAACAGCTTTATTTCTGTTACTTAATTTTGGAATTGCTTTTACTTCTTTGGCCCAAACAGATAGTACAAAATCTGTATACCTTCGTTTTCCTAATATTCCTGCATTTACTATTTACAAAGCAGCTGACAGTACAGCATTTACAAGAGAAAATTTAAAAAAGAAACCATCGGTGTTTATTATTTTCAGCCCTGATTGCGAACATTGCCAGCACGAAACTGAATCGCTTATTGCGAATATTAATAAGTTTAAAAATTCGCAAATCATAATGGTAACTTACTTGCCGCATGCAGAAATGGTTAAATTTTATCATGATTATAAAATTTCAAAATATCCTGAAATTGTTATGGGCAGAGATCCGAAATATTTCTTTCCAATATTTTTTAGCGTAAGAAATCTTCCTGCAATTTTTGTGTATGATAAGAAGGGAAAGTTTAAAAAATCTTTTGAGGGATCAGTAAGTGTTGATAAAATAGCGGCTGAACTGTAAATAAATTTTCAAGGGATTTATCGTTTAATAAATTGCTGTTTCAATACTATTTCATTTAAGATAGAAATCTCTGCAATGAATATTCCTTGGTGCAATTGAGTAACCGGTATTTGAAAAGATCTGTAAACTGACGCACTGCGAAACCTGGTAACTATCTTTCCTGCTACATCATAGATCAACACATTTACTACACCTTTGATTATAGTGTTTCCTCTACAAGCTATATTCAGTAAATCATTCACAGGATTAGGATAGATCTCCCATACTGTTTTTTGAGTTATAATATTTACGCTTATTGTATTTGAAAATGCAATCGTTTGGTTATTTGCATTGATAATACTTAGCCTGTAAAAATATTCCTTACCAGGTTTAACTTTATCAATATAGTCAAAAGTATCTTTTTCATTATAACGCTGAAATATTTTATCAGTAACTATCTGCGTCCAGTTTATTTTATCATCACTTCTTGTTAAGCTATATGTTGCTTTGCCGGTATAATTTACCATATTCCAATACAGTGATACTTTGAAAGTATGAGCATCATAAGTTGCATTTAATGTACTTTCTTGCGCAACTGAAGTAAAAGAAATTCCAGTTATTAAAAATAAAGTAAACAGGAAATACCTGGACATTTTATAAGAAAGTTTATTTAGAGACTGGATATTTTACAAAAGATAATAACTCCTTAGTTAAAATAGATTTAAATAAAAAGTATAACAAAAAAAATTTATTTATACCAGTAACCTATCAATAACCTAAACAATTATCTTTACCTTCTTACTAAAAATTTAAAAATAATCAAATGAAAATAACTGTAGTAGGTGCAGGTGCCGTGGGCGCTACATGTGCTGATAATATCGCCAGGAAAGAGCTTTGTACCGAACTTGTTTTGCTTGATATTAAAGAAGGCATTGCAGAAGGCAAAGCGATTGATATGATGCAAACCACTACCTTGCTTGGCTTTGACACAAAAATAACAGGAAGCACAAATGATTACAGTAAAACCGCAGGCAGCAGTGTTGTAGTAATTACTTCCGGCATACCCCGCAAGCCGGGGATGACACGTGAAGAATTAATTGGCATAAATGCGGGCATTGTAAAAGGTGTTACAAAAAATATTTTACAACATTCTCCGGAGGCAATAATAGTTGTAATAAGCAACCCGATGGATACGATGACTTACCTTACTTTAACCAGCAGTGGCTTGCCAAAAAACAGGATAATAGGAATGGGCGGAACACTTGATAGCAGCCGCTTTAAATATTATATGTCTGTTGCCTTAGGATGTTCTGCAAATGATTTACAAGGCCTTGTTGTTGGTGGTCATGGAGATACTACTATGATTCCCCTAACACGATTGGCTACTTACAACAGCACGCCTGTTTCAACTTTGCTGGATGCGGATACATTAAAAAAGATAGCATCTGATACAATGGTTGGTGGCGCTACATTAACCGGCTTATTAGGTACTTCAGCATGGTATGCGCCGGGCGCTGCCGGCGCTGCATTGGTTGAAAGTATTGTAAGGGATGAAAAGAAATTAATGACGTGTTGCGTAAGTCTTGAAGGTGAATACGGACAAAAAGATATTTGTCTCGGAGTGCCTGTTGTGATTGGCAAAAATGGCTGGGAAAAAATTATTGATTTTAACTTGAATGAAGAAGAACAAGCTGCTTTCAACAAAAGCGCTGATGCGGTAAGAAATATGAATAACGTACTAAGCACCTTAACTATTTAAGCAACATTTTATTCTAACTTATTCCATCAACAGTAACCTCTTTATTTATTTTTTGTATTAATCCCTGCAATACTTTGCCGGGACCTACTTCGGTAAAAAAATCAGCACCATCAGCTATCATGGCTGATACAGATTGCGTCCATTTCACCGGGCCAGTAAGTTGTTCAATAAGATTAACTTTTATTTCTTCAGGATTTGTAATTGCCTTTGCAATTACATTTTGATATACAGGACATGACGGTTCATTAAAAATAGTAGCTTCAATAGCTTTAGATAATTCTTCTTTTGCAGGTTCCATTAAAGGTGAATGAAATGCTCCACCTACAGGTAATACAAGTGCCCGTTTTGCTCCGGCATGTTTTAGAAGCTCACAAGCTTTTTCAACTCCTTTTTTTGTGCCTGAAATAACCACCTGGCCGGGACAGTTATAATTTGCAGGAACTACAATTTCATCTTTAATTGAAAAACAAATTTCTTCTACCTTTCCATCATCCAAACCAAGTATAGCAGCCATTGACGAAGGATTTACTTCACATGCAAGCTGCATTGCCTTTGCTCTTATATTCACCAGTTTTAAAGCATCTTCAAAGCTTAAAGTGTTGTTTGCAACCAATGCTGAAAATTCACCCAATGAATGTCCGGCAACCATATCAGGTTGTAAATTGTTAAGCGTTTTAAATAAGATAACAGAATGTAAAAAGATAGCAGGCTGGGTCACATTTGTTTGCTTTAATTCTTCAGCAGAGCCGGTGAACATAATATCCGAAATTCTAAAACCTAAGATATCATTAGCGAATTCAAAAAGTTCTTTCGCTTTTCCATTTGAGTCATATAAATTCTTTCCCATGCCGGTAAACTGTGATCCTTGTCCCGGAAAAATATATGCATGTTTGTTCATCTTTCAATCTCTTTAAAATCCATTAGGAATTGTGAGTAATTGGAGATCAATTGTTAGAATTTACAACTCATTATTTGTTCTGTACTTAATCAATGAAGCTTGGAACTGATAAGTTTTAAGAATTCACTTCTTGTTTCGTTCTTTAAAAATTCTCCAGAAAATGAAGAAGTAGTAGTTACGGAATTTTGTTTTTGCACACCTCTCATCATCATACACAAATGAGAAGCTTCAATAACAACTCCTGCTCCTAAGGGATTCAACGTTTCTTTTACCGCGTCTAAAATTTGCGTGGTAAGTCTTTCCTGCACCTGCAGTCTTCGTGAGTACACATCAACAACTCTTGCTATTTTACTTAAGCCGGTTATCCATCCGTTCGGAATATAAGCAACATGCGCCTTTCCATAAAATGGCAACATATGATGTTCGCACATGCTATAGAGTTCTATGTCTTTTACAATTATCATCTGGCTCATATCTTCATGAAACTTGGCAGAATTTAAAATTTCTTTTGCATCAAGCTTATAACCATGCGTTATATATTGCATAGCCCTGGCAATGCGTTCAGGTGTCTTTTTTAAACCTTCCCTGTCAGGATCTTCGCCTAATAAAGCAATAGCTTCACGGTAATTCTTTTTTAAACCATCAATATTTTCTTCACAGTATTCTTCTATTTTTTTGTATGACATGTTATAATTTTTAATGATTTTTTAGCCAACAGGATACTCTACAAAATTTCTTTCTGTTTCATATAAACGTATTTGCACATCTAAATTCGGGTTGATCTTTTCCCTGAGAATAGTATAAATAACGATCGCAATATTTTCAGCAGTTGGATTAAGCTCTTTAAATTCTGCGGTGTCAAGATTTAAATTTTTATGATCAAACCTTGCAAGTATATTCTTCTGAATAATATCGCTCAGCATTTTTAAATCAATAACATAACCCGTTTCCGGATCTGGTTCACCTGTAACTTTTACTACCAGGTCGTAATTGTGACCATGATAATTTGGGTTGTTACATTTGCCAAATACCAAATCATTTTTTTCTTCGCTCCATGTTTTATTATATAGCCTGTGAGCCGCATTAAAATGTTCTTTTCTATAAACAGCAACTTTATTATTCATTTCAATTATGATTGTTAAAGATAAAACATAAGCATTTCAGTTACCAAAATACTCAACATAAATCCTTGGTGTTTCATATAATCTAATGCAGTGCAGCAGCACCTTTTGCGGTAAATGCGGCTGAAGCTGGTTCCAGATCTCTATAGCTACAATTTCAGTAGAACACATTTTATCTTTTAAAAAATCTACATCAACATTTAAATTTTTATGATCCAGTTTATCTAATATGAATTCTTTGACCAGCAAGCTCAGTTCTTTTGCATCTACTAAAAAACCGGTGTTTTTATCAGGCTCGCCCTTGACTGTAATGTGCAGGTGATAATTATGACCATGCCAATTTTCGTTAGCGCATTTGCCAAAAACATTTTCATTCTGTTCGTGGCTCCATGCCGGGTTATAAAGTTTATGAGCAGCATTAAAATGTTCAACTCTGGTGAGGTAAACCATCTGTATCTCTAATTTTTTCAAAGGTATGTTCACAAAACTATAATGTAATTCCTAAATACGAAATTTGCAAAATGCGCATTTTATTGGTAGCTGCAACAGCATTTGAAATAAACGATTTTTTAAAGAACAATAAAAATGTTGAAGTATTAATCTGTGGTGCAGGTACTCCGGTAACAATGTATCATCTTACAAAGAAGCTATTAAAAAATTCTTATGACCTTGTAATACAGGCAGGTATTGCCGGAGGTTTTTCTAAAACTATAAAAAGAGGAGAAGTGGTTTTAATAAAACAAGATGCTTTTGCAGACGTTGGTGTTGAAGAAAAAGGAGAATTTAAAACGATTTTCCAACTTGGCTTTGATGATAAAAATAAATTTCCCTTTAGTAACGGATGGCTCATTAATCAAAATGAAATTTTGGAAACAACACATTTAAAAACGGCGAATGCTGTTACAATAAATAAGTTGAGTGATCGCAAAAAACAAACACTCCAAATAACAAAAACTTTTAATGCTGATATAGAAAGTATGGAAGGCGCCGCTTTACATTACATCTGTATGCAAATGAATATGCCGTTTTTACAAATGCGCAGCGTATCTAACAAGGTTGGAGAAAGAAATAAAAAGAAATGGAAACTAAAAAAGGCGATCAAAAATTTGAATATTCAATTAATAAAATTAGTACAATCACTTTCTTAAACCCATGAAATTAACACTTGGATTTTCGCCGTGTCCTAATGACACTTTTATCTTTGATGCTCTTGTAAATAATAAAATTGATACCGGGGAAATAACTTTTGATGTACTATTAGAAGATGTTGAAACGCTCAACAGGCTTGCCCTAAACAATACACTTGATATTACGAAACTTAGTTTTGGCGCCTGGCCATTAGTTATAAAAAACTACATTATTTTAAACAGCGGAAGCGCTTTAGGAACTGGTGTAGGCCCGCTTTTAATTGCAAAAAATAAAATTCCCTTCAATAAAATAAAAGATTGCATAATTGCAATACCAGGAAAAAATACTACAGCTCATATGCTATTTTCACTTGCATTCCCTAATGCAAAAAATAAAATATTTTTAAGGTATAATGAAATTGAAGATTATGTTTTGAAAATGCCTGGAGCAAATATAGCAGGCGTAATCATCCATGAAAACAGGTTTACCTATGCAGATAAGGGATTGCAAAAAATAATTGACCTGGGGAAATTTTGGGAAGATAAAACGGCACTTGCTATACCACTCGGAGGAATTGTTGCAAAAAGAAATCTGGATAAAAATTTACTGATTGAAGTTGATAAGCTCATCAAACAAAGTATTGAATACGCATTTGACAATTATCCATTGTTATCAACTTTTGTAAAAAAGAATTCAATGGAAATGGAAGAAAGTGTGATGCGCAAACACATTGACTTGTATGTAAATAAATATTCACTTGATTTAGGAAAAGATGGAAAAGAAGCTATCAACCAATTGCTTACTGTTTACAAAACAAATAACGAAGGATATATTGATTTAAACGCCAATCTCTTTTTAAATAACTCTAAATGACATTATACATTATGAAAGCTCTTTACTGCCCTGCTATATACTTCTAAACATCTTTTTCTTGCAAACTCATGCTCCACAACCGGCTGCGGATACGTAAACTCCTGAAACTCCGGAACCCACTTTTTTATGTATATAAGATCCTTATCAAACTTTTTAGTTTGCAGGTAGGGATTAAATATTCTAAAATATGGCGCAGAGTCACAGCCACTTCCGGAAGCCCATTGCCATCCGCCATTATTAGAAGCAAGATCAAAGTCTAAAAGTTTTTGTGCAAAATAGGCTTCACCCCAGCGCCAGTCAATCAGCAAATGCTTACATAAAAAACTGGCAACTATCATGCGTACACGATTATGCATAAACCCGGTTTGATTAAGTTCCCTCATACCTGCATCTACAATCGGGTAGCCGGTTTCCCCGTTGCACCAGCGCTTAAATTCTTCTTCATTATTGCGCCATATTATATTGTCATATTCCGGCTTAAAGGCTTTGTGTTTTCCCACCCTTGGAAAATGCCATAAGATAGCCTGGTAAAATTCTCTCCATATCAATTCTTTCAAAAAAGTTTCGTTTAAACGAACAGCATTTCTTGCTAACACACGTGTACTTATTGTACCAAAGCGAAGATGAACGCCCAATCTTGAGGTTCCATTTGCCGATGGAAAATTCCGCTGCAAATAATAATTTGAGATAAGTTCTTCTGAAAAATCTTTTAATGGAAATACATGCCCGGTTTCAATAAAACCTAATGATTTGAACGAGGGAATTTGAGTTGGAAGTTGCTTATAAAAATTTGCAATTAATTTTTCTGAAGGATATGATTTTAAATAAAAATCATTTAGCTTGTTCTTCCATTTAAAACTATAAGGCGTAAAAACTGTATAAGGATTTGTATCATCTTTTACCACTTCACTTTTCTCAAAAATCACATGATCTTTATAAGCATTAAATGAAATATTCTCCCTTTGCAGAATATTTTTAATTGCATTATCTCTCTCAATTGCATACGGCTCATAATCATCGTTGGTAAATACTTTTTCAATTTTATATTTTGAAGTCAGATGTTCAAAAACCTTTTCCGGAAATTCATGATAAACTTCTAACGCAGATCCTTTCTCAATAAGTTGCTTCTGTATTTCAGTAATTGCATTATAAATAAATGATACTCTTCTGTCTGCCTTATCTTCTAATGCATCAAGAATATTTTTGTCAAAAATAAAGATGGGAACTACCGGAATATCTTGTTTCAAGGCATGATATAAACCTGCGTTGTCAGCTAATCTTAAGTCTCTTCTAAACCAAAAAACATTTACACTTACCATAAATAATAATTAGAATACTAACAATTATTTATTTAAAAAGTTTTAGTATTTGATCATATAAAATGTGTACTTGTTTGTTTTTATATTGAACACTCCCGAACTGCTTAACCCAACGAACAGGATATATTGAATTAGTTAAAAATACTTCATCAGCCTGTTTTAACTCTTCAATATGTAAAGGCTTTTCAATGATATAATTGCCTTCAAATTTTATATTTTCTACTATCCATCGTCTCATAACTCCTGCAATACAGCCTTCAGTAAGAGGGGGCGTAAAAATTTTGTTATCCTTAATAATAAAAATGTTTGCAACACTTGAATCACAAATTTTATCCTGATTATTTAACAGAATACAATCATCAAGTTTATTTTTTTTTGCATACATCGCAGCCAAAGCATAAGGGAGAAAATTATTTGTTTTCAGATTTGATATTATATCACAACTTTTTTTTGCATCGCTGAATATATCTATACAAAGACCATCATTAATAAGTTCTGCTACAGCAGCTATTGGCCATGTTTGAATTATAAAATTTGGAAGATTATTTTTAGGATTACCTAAACTACCGTTACTTCTAAATACAACGAGGCGAATTCTCGCAGATTTATTATGCCCATTTTTATTAAGCAATTTGATAATCTCATCTTTAAGAAAAACGGAATTGAATTGAGCAGGAATTTGAAATCCCAGTATCTTTAAACCATAAAATAACCGGTGAAAATGGTATTGCTCAAGAAGAAGATTTCCGGATTGTGATCTTATGGTTTCAAA
The DNA here is from genome assembly GCA_964236235.1 of uncultured Chitinophagaceae bacterium. Classification (GTDB taxonomy): domain Bacteria; phylum Bacteroidota; class Bacteroidia; order Chitinophagales; family Chitinophagaceae; genus Ginsengibacter. Next base: position 73,372 of record CAXSDW010000002.1, on the reverse strand, counting down.
TAATCCATCACCATATCTGAACGAATGATTATCAGGTGTGATAACTGATGTTCCTTCTTTATAATATTTGCCATTGTAATTAAAAATATGGATCTTTTTAATAACCAAAAATAGCAGGCTTCATAATTATTTCATGTCTTCATTTAATAATTTATGCTTTACAGCATACATTATAAGGCCTGCAGTACTTTTAGAGCCGGTTTTAGATCTAAGTTTATCTCTTATCGCTTCAACTGTTCTCGGACTTAATTCCACAGCCTGGGCAATTTCCCGGGTACTTTTTTCCTCACACATTAACCTTAGCACAGTAATTTCCTTTTCACTTAATCTTACTTCATCTATTTCTATTTTTTCTGTTACAATAGGATGTCTTTGACGCAAATTATTCAATAAAGCCTTATTAGTAAGCGAGTTAAAATAAAATTCCTGTTCATAACAGGTTTTTATAGCCTGGTAAATAATTTCAGAATCTGATGTTTTTGTAAGATAGCTGTTAGCTCCAAGTTCCATAAGCTTCGTAATCATACTCTGGTCATCTACCATGGTTAACATGATTACTTTGATAGCAGGATACAATTTTTTTATTTCAGCCAACGTAGTAATACCATCCATTACAGGCATTTGAATATCTAACAAAATTACATCAGGCTGAATAGCTTTTAGCAACGCCAGTAAGTGAGAACCGTTATCAGCCTCAGCAATTAATTTGATGTCTTTTTTTGACGATAAAGCTGTTTTAACTCCAGCTCTGTATAATACATGATCATCGGTAATTATAACGTTAATAATATCTCCGTTTTCTGATTTAGTTGGCATAAAAAAATGTTTCTCTTATAAATGCCCACTTATGTATTTAATTAAGTGTAAGCTTTACGATGTAAAAATGAGGTTTTTATTTTGTAACCAACATAGCATATTTACGAAATAAACGGTATAGTATTTTTACTTACATTAAACGTAAAATCTACACTTTTAAATATGCTATTTAACCGCTGAAATTGATTGTATAAAACGCTTATTTCAATATTTTATACTTATATTTACTGCTCTAACAAAAGGCATAAAATTTGTTATTTCTGAAAAATAAATCTAATTCCAAACCTTTCATTTACTATTATAATCTATTTTATGGCAAATCAACCTAACACTTCAATTTTACCAGATACTAATTCTAAATCTCAAAATAAGTTAGCTGAGCCAATATCCAAAAATTGCGTTTCATACAGAGGTTTTGCTTCAATAGATCAGGAGATGGAAAGGGAAATAGCGTTACAGTGGTTTCAGCCAGGGAACAAAAGCAATTTCTTTCGTGGCGTTTTAAAAAATGAAACAGTATAACTTCAGGTAAGAACCTTTTAATAAATTAATCAATTAATTTATTTCTCATTCCATACATAATTAGCCCGGCAATAGTTTTAGCAGATACTTTTGTTTTCATATTTTGACGAATAGTCTCAATGGTTCTGGGGCTAAGAAAAATTATTTTTGAAATTTCTTCTGTTGTTTTATCTTCTGCCAGCAATTGCAAAATCTTAATTTCTTTTTCGCTAAAACTTATAGGAACTGCGTTTCCATAATGATGTCTTACATTTTTTCTTTGCATTAATTTTCCCATTACTGCATTATTCACTAAAGAATTAAAATAAAAATCATCATTCATACAAGTTAAAATAGCCTCATAAATTTCTTCGGGATCTGTAGTTTTGGTAAGATAAGCATTGGCACCCATTTCCATCATCTTGCTGATCATTTGCTGATCATCATACATTGTAAGTATAATGATCTTTATGTCTTCATATTCTTTTCTCAGCATTGCTATAGCACTTATTCCATCAATCTCCGGCATCCTTATATCCATTAATAAAACATCAGGCTTTTTTATAGCAATTTTATGCATAAGGTCTCTTCCATCTTCAGCCTCCCATAACATTTTGAGATTTACTTTACTGGACAACGCCATCTTGATTCCATCTCTGAAAATTTGATGATCATCAGCAATAGCAATTTTTATCATGTGGTCGACTGACATAGATATTGTAAGTGATTTTGGGGGCAGAGGGATAACGTAATATACATCATTAAAGTCTATTGCAAATAAAATATTATAATTTGAATATCATAGCAATACGTAAGACTACTCAGTATATATCCGTAAACTCCATAAGACTACTCAGTATATATCCGTGAACTCCACAGTATTTTTACTACTTATTATTAGTAGTTCTACGCAATCTTATATATTATTTACTTACATGTCCTTAATGAATCGCTGTACCATAAAGGGTTTCATAAAAAATTGATTTTATCAATGATTTCATGCTATTGCAACTAATTCATTTTTGTAAGAAGTTTACTAAATCATAACACTTAAAAACAATCTTACAAACAACAAAAACTTTACAAACATGAAACTAGATCAATTAGTACAAACAAGAAATTTAGCCGAAGTAGGCGAAGACATTGGCTTAACTGAAGGCCGCGAATTAGTAAACGCTTTTAAAGAAGCAAACCCAGATGCGGTTCAGTCTTATTACATTGGCAGAAATATTCTGGATCAAATTTTAGCGCAACCAGGTTGTGTAGGAATTAAATTTCGTAAATGCTTAACTAACCTTAACGAAGAGCATTTAGTATACACAGGCATTGATGCAAAAGGATTCGATATCCTTGAATATTCTGTAGTTACAAAAACGGGTGATGTTGTAAAACAAAATGGTATTGTTGCAGATAGAATA
>CAXSDW010000002.1:55382-70537 GCA_964236235.1 uncultured Chitinophagaceae bacterium | reverse complement strand
AAGCCTGATCCCAATATTCCAATCCAATCGAGTTTTCCAAACGAGAGCCTAAGTTCGGATTTAAATAGTATTACTTTTAATAAAGTAAATTAACAGTTTAAACCTCAACATGTTCTTTTTACAAGCAGCTCAAAATGTAACTGGTGTATCTGCTCCTTTGTTTTTTGGAACATTAGGGATGTTTTTAATGGCTATTGGTATTGTAGTATTTGTAATTTTTCACCAGCGTAAAGTAATCCGGTTTCAAATGCAAATGAAAAAACTTGAAGAAGAAAAACAACAAATGCTTTTGCAGGCTTCCATCCGTTTTCAGGAAGAGGAAAGGCAAAGGATTGCCGCTGATTTGCATGATGATGCCGGACCGCTCCTGGCAACCGCACGGCTATATCTTAATGAAAACTTAATAAATCAGGAACCTGCTATACAGTTACAATCTATCTTTAGCGCCAAGCAAATTATAGATGACGCGATACAACTGATACGCAATATCAGTCATAGTCTGATGCCGCCTACGTTAAAAAACTTCGGTCTCGAATCTGCAATGACTGATTTGTTTCAAAAAATAAACGGCGCAGGAACGCTTAATGCAAGTGCCCGTTTTCATGATTACAGGCAACGCCTAAAACTTGAACAGGAATTATTAGTGTTTAGAATATTGCAGGAGTTGGTGGCCAATATTTTAAAACACAGCAACTCTGCTTTTATTCATTTAACCCAAAATATGAATGGACAAAATTTATACTTTCGTATTCATCACGACGGGCAAGGCATTGTACAAGCTGAATTTGATAAATTAAATCATCAATCCACAGGCTTAGGATTAAAAAATATACAAAGCAGAGTAAAGGTTTTAAACGGAAAGATATTTTTTGAAATTGATAACTCACGTACCTATTACAAAGTAACAATTGAAGTGCCTAAAGAACCACTTATAGAAAATTAGCGCATTTCAAAATATAAAACCTTATCATTGTCTATCTTTGTTGTAAGCTTGTAATATGGATTTTGTAAAAGTTGCCATAGCAGACGATCATAAAATTTTTAGAAAAGGAGTAATTCTTTCTCTGAGGCAATATACTAATATAAAATTTGTACAGGAAGCTGATAACGGCCAGGACCTGATAAATGGTCTTCCGGAAAGTAACCCCGAGATAATTTTGATGGATCTTAAAATGCCTGTAAAGGATGGCATAGAAACAACTAAGTATATCAATAAACATTTTCCTTCTATCAGAGTTATAATATTAACGATGTATGAAGATGAAAGATTTGTTGGCCATTTAATGGATAGCGGCGCTAATGGATATTTATTAAAAAGTACAGATCCGGCAGAGATTAAAAAAGCTATATCAGATGTAATGAGAACTGGTTTTTATTTGAATAGTTTTGTAAATAAGATTTTGATTAAAAAAAATTATGCAAAACAAAAATTCAATCCAAATCTTAGCAATGAAATTGTAATTAGTGAAAGGGAAAAAGAAGTTCTTACTTTAGTTTGTATGGAATATACTGCGCAGGAAATTGCTCAAAAAATGGATATAAGTGCACGTACAGTTGAGGCAATAAAAGACAGACTGATGGAACGTTTCGGAGTTAAAAATTCCGTAGGGCTTGTTTTTTATTCTATGAAGAATTCTTTAATTGATTAGACTGTTTGTCCAAAACCATTTCGGGAACAACGTCAGCAAAAACTAACCTTCCTTTTGTTTTACTTTTAATTTCTTCAACACTTACTCCGGGAGCTCTTTCAAGTAAACGAAATCCTTCTTCTGTAACTTCCAAAACTGCCAAATCTGTAACAATCTTCCTGACGCAATTAGTTCCTGTTAAAGGCAGCGTGCATTTTGAAAGTAATTTAGATTCACCATCAGGGCTTGTATGCATCATTGCAACAATTATATTTTTTGCACTTGCTACAAGATCCATAGCTCCACCCATGCCTTTAACCATTTTACCTGGTATCTTCCAATTTGCAATATCTCCGTTATCACTCACTTCCATAGCGCCCAATACTGTTAGGTCAATTTTACCCGCCCTTATCATTCCAAAACTTAAAGCACTATCAAAAAAAGCTGAGCCGGGTATTGTAGTTATAGTTTGTTTACCGGCATTTATCAAATCCGGATCTTCAAATCCTTCCATAGGAAACGGGCCCATACCCAGCAAGCCATTTTCTGACTGGAGTATTACATTAACACCGGCAGGAATATAATTTGCTACCAGAGTTGGAATACCAATGCCCAGGTTAACATAGTAGCCATCCCGCATTTCCCGGGCAATTCTTTCTGCAATTTGATTTTTGCTGAGCATTAGAAAATCTTTTTTAAAGGCAAGATTATTACCATAATTACTTTGTTTCAATCCTTTTTAATTACAGTACGTTGTTCTATTCTTTTTTCATAATTCACTCCTTTCAAAATTCGGTGAACATAAATTCCGGGTGTATGTATATGATCGGGATTTAAGTCACCGGCTGCAACCAATTCTTCAACTTCAGCAATTGTAATTTTACCTGCCATCGCCATTAAAGGATTAAAATTTCTGGCTGTTTCTTTATATATCAGATTTCCCATTGTATCACCTTTCCATGCCTTTACTAAAGCATAGTCGGCCTCAAATGCATACTCCAATAAATATTCTTTCCCATTAAAAATTCTTACTTCTTTGTTCTCTGCCACTTCGGTGCCAACGCCGGCGGGAGTAAAAATTGCAGGCATGCCATATCCTGCAGCCATACAACGCGTTGCTAAAGTTCCCTGTGGTATTAGTTCAACAAGTAATTCACCTGTTAATAATTGTCTTTCAAATTCTGAATTTTCTCCTACATAGGAAGCAATCATTTTTTTTACTTGTCTTTGCTTAAGCATAAGGCCAATACCAAAATCATCAACGCCTGCATTATTTGAAATACAGGTTAAGTTCTTAGTCCCTTTTTTTACCAATGCTGTTATACAATTTTCAGGTATGCCACATAAACCAAATCCTCCTAACATTATAACAGACTCATCAGCTATATCAAAAATGGCTTCATCTGCATTAGCAAAAACTTTATTCATGTTTATGTAATATAGGTAAGGAAAGACGTGGTTTTAGCGGCGGATGATTTCTTTCGATATAGCTTTTACTTGCCTGACTTGTATTCAAGCTATCTAAAATATTCTTTAATAAATCCGGATGTTTTTCATAAAAATCTATACTATTATAGAAGCTGGTGCTGTTTATCTTATTAAAAAAAAACACTTTCTCAGCCAAGGAATCCTTTTGCTTTTGCAGGTTTTTGGAAGAATCTTTTTTTACAATCTCATCTGCAAGTATATCTGCTCTTATCATATCCCAAAATATACTCTGCATCTTACGTGGTTTAATAACATCATCCGGGATATCAGATTTATTTTCACAGGATGCAGCAAATAATATAAGGAAAAGAACTTTGCGCATTTTTTCACTTTAATCCTTCCCCGTATTTAGCAGCATTAGAAATATCTACTTTTTGTAAATACTCTAAAGCTTTTGCCTTATCGGGAGGTGAGGCCTTTGAGAAAATTTTAAGTAATTCCTCTGATTTACCCTGAAGAAAAAATTGCATGATCATAGTATTAGGATTGTCAACATTAAATGTGTTTAAAAGGCTCAATACATTTAGTATCTGCGAACGTGCCTTCACTTCATTATCATACATATTATCAAGCCCAAGCCTGTAATAATTATAATAGGCATCATGAATAATGTTATAACGGCTATTCAATAAATTCTCCGTTAACCAATACCTGTTTCTTGTTCCATCAAATGATTTCCAACCTGTAATATTTCTGCCTTCAGGTGCATTGTTTACAACGTTCTGTGCCTTTTGAAAAAATTCATCACCTCCTCTTTGCGAAAAAGAATCATAATCAAATCCAAGAATCATGTAGATGTAATATGCGATTACGGCAGTGAGATTTGAAGCAAGTGCATCAGTTCCTGAAACCCTGTTATCATTAAACTCTAACTGTTGAAACTCAACATATTTAAAGGCTACATCATTATCCTGGAAATTAATGATTGGTGATGAATAAGTAGAATTAAAAACCGGTCTTGCTGATTGTATCGTAAGCGATGCTTTGTAAACATTTACATCCGAACCCGGCTCAAGATTTAATAAAAAACTGCAATCAATTTTTTCAGAAGGAGAAAAGTTATCTGTTGACCATTTCCTGTTATTTATAAAATTATTAAGTGCAGTTTGGAAAGTGAGAAAAGTTTTTTTATCTACAGTAGAACCTATTCTATTACTTAGTACACTTACCCGGGCTCTTAATTCCTGCGCTGTACCGGATTGCATTATAAGAACAAAACAAAAAAGAATTATTATTTTAACCATTTTTATATTGGATAATTGTGTTTATAATATCCTGCGCAACTTCGTGCTTGGGCTTACTTTCAAAATTGTATTCTTTGCCTCGTTTATCAAAAATAGTTATTTTGTTTGTGCTTAACTGAAAGCCTGCTGTTTTATCATTTAGTGAATTAAGAATTATCATATCTGCATTCTTGTTAGTTAGTTTGTTTATTGCGTTTTCTCTTTCATTATTTGTCTCTAAGGCAAAGCCCACCAGCACCTGATTTTCACTTTTTATTTCTCCCGCTTTCCTTAAAATATCTTTCGTTTTTTTCAAATTCAGGATCATGTTTTCCTCTTTCTTTTTAATCTTTTCCACAACTGGCTCTGCGGGAGTATAATCAGCCACTGCAGCAGCCATTATAATCAGATCAGCATGTGGTATATTTTCAATGCAAGCATTATACATTTCATCTGCTGTTGTAATTCTTAAAATATTTATTTTTTTATTTATTTCAATATTAGAAGGACCAAGCACTAAAGTGACAGCGGCTCCTCTATCAGCCAACTCTTCTGCAATTGCAATTCCCATTTTACCTGAAGAGTAATTACTTATGTATCTTACAGGATCAATCGCTTCATGTGTAGGACCAGCCGTAACTAACGCTCTTATATCTTTAAGTGATTCCGTTTGAGAGAAATATTTTTCTAAATAAGCCAAGATATTTTCCGGCTCAGCCATTCTGCCTTCTCCAAATAAACCACTTGCAAGCTCTCCGTTTTTAACCGGTAAAATGATATTTCCGAAAGTAGAAATTCTGTTTAAATTAAATTTTACTGAAGGATGGTGCCACATGTCTTCATCCATAGCCGGAGCCAATATTACCGGGCATGTGGCAGAAAGATATACAGCCAAAAGTATATTGTCACATTGACCATTCGCTATTTTTGAAAGTGTATTACAACTGGCCGGCGCAATAATCATTACATCAGCCCACCGGCCCAGCATTACATGATTTGACCAGGAGTTTTCGTTGAAAAGATCAATATATACTTTGTTTTTAGAAAGCGTTGAGAATGTTAACGGCGTAACAAAATCGCATGCTGAAGGTGTTAATAAAACTTTTACTTCTGCACCTGCTTTAATAAGTAAACGTAATAATATAATGGCTTTATAAGCAGCGATACTGCCCGTTACACCCAATAGTATTTTTTTACCAGATAACATAATAAAAAACGACGATAAGAAATCGTCGCTAAAATTATAATTTTCTAATGTAAAGATTAGATAATAATTACTCAATTAAATAAACTACGTCCTAACTAAAAAGGTCATCTTCGTTCTTACGGTAATAGACTTTGTCTTCCATAAATTCAGTGCTTGCAAGTAAAGCCGGGTTTGGCATGCGCTCATAAGCTTTTGAAATTTCAATCTGTTCTTTGTTTTCGTGTATTTCTTCAAGGCTGTCAGTGTGGCTTGCAAATTCTTCCAATTTATTATGCAACTCTTCTTTTAAAGAAATATTAATCTGGTTAGCACGCTTTGCTATTACAGCAATTGATTCATACAGATTTCCTGTTTTTGCTTTTATATCAGTAAGATTTTTTGTTTCTACAACATTACTGGTATTAGCGCTTTGCTGACGTCTTAACTTGCTCATTTTCTAATTCTTTTATGTGATTTAAACTTAAATTATTGTAAACTAACGCATCTTTCAATGCTTTACTTTCGGGATACCTGTCAGTAAAATCATTATATTCATCAATTACTTTTTGATATCTTTCCTGTTGCTTTTCAGCAATACTTAGTTTTGCAAACTGGTAATAGGATTTAACAATCATTAATTTGTATTGATCGCCTTCAGCAGATTCAGGATAGTTGTTTAGTAAATCTGTAAAAGCTATTCCTGCGGCACGATATTGTTGCAGATTATAATACAACTCTGCATTTTTATATTCTTTCATTTCAAGCTTACTTCTGCAGGCATCAATTACTTCAGTAGCATCTTTAATACGTGGCGATGCAGGGTAATTATTAATAAATGTTTGCATCATTCCAATTGCTTTTGCAGTATTTACCTGTTCCAGTTCAATTTTCGGAGATTCCAAATAAAATGTGTAGGCATGCAGATAAGCAATTTCCTGTGCCTTATTGCTATTAGGAAAAACATCTAAAAAACCTTTAAACAAATTTTCCGCATCAGGGTAATTTTTTTGATAATAAGAACAGAAGGCATATTTGTAATATAATTCCTCAAATTTTTCAGTGCCTTTATAAACAGGGAAAAGTTCAATATAAAGCTGTTCAGCATTTTTATATTTCTTCTTATCAAAATACTCATCTGCTTTTTTTAGTTTGTAATCATTATCAGTGCTTTTAAGAACTTTGCCAAAATTACTGGTGCATGAAACAGTGAAGAGAAAAGCAATAGAAATAAAGATTATTAATCTCATAAAGAAGCGCAAAATTAAGGGATTGGAAACAAAAATGAGCTTTTAAAATTTACCTGCAAAAAGCTATTGTTTAAAGTTTTGATAATGTTAAGAAAATAAAAAAACCCCTCCCGGAAATCCGGGAAGGGCTATCATTGAGCAAAAAGTAAACCATTATTTCGATGCGCTCTTAATATCCACAGTATTAGCATCTCCGCCACCTACTTCACAATTAGTAGTAACCCTATCACCACTGATACCTTCTTTTTCCATAAGGTACATTCTTATTGCATCTACTCTTTTATTGCATAATGCCTGTGAAGCTTTAGAAGCTGCAGGATAACCGGTAATTGTTATATTACAATCTGCACTTAATTTTAATTTAGAAGCAACTGTTGCTAACATAGCTTTTGCATCGCTGTTTAAACCACCAATATTTCCTCTGAATGGAATACTTGGTAAGTCACCCAGGTTACAAGCATTAGCTGTTGAATCCATCATCTTCATATTCTTGCAACATTCAGGATCAGGACATTTACCAACACCAGAAGAATCAACAGGCTGACATTCTGTTGGAGTTATTAATTGCTTATCCCTGCAATCCGGAACACCATCCCCATCAGTATCTTTTGTTACACCGTGAGTATCAACAGGGCAACCTGCAGGTGTATTTGGTTCTTTATCTAACTGGTCAATAACACCATCGCCATCTGTGTCATCCAGAATTGGTTTAGGAAGTTTCATATGACGTGGATTATTTATTTCGCTATACGCATAATCCAATGGATTTAACCAATACAGAGGTTGAACAGATTTTGAACCAAGGTTAAAATTTAAACCAATTGATGCATAATTATACGCATCATAATCAGATGTTAACACAGGATCGTTTCCTGCATGTTCCTGCCATTCCTGTCCATCTAATAAATCATCTTTAATAATTGTAAACCTGTCTTCAATGGCAAGATTAACCCTGTTACCTAATTTGAAGGCAATACCACCAAGGAAAGTACCGCTTGGTCTTAACGTATTTTTTCCAATTTTAGGACGGCGTGTTCCCTGGCTTTGTGCTTCTGTTTCATATGTATCGTCCATTCCGCTTTTCAAAGCATCCAATACATCTTTTCTGCTTTTATAAGTTTGGGAACTTGCTGATATACCATTAAATAATGAAGTGTATGGCTGACCGCTGGCATTAAGCGCATTAACCATTGTGTGATAAATAGTACCGCCAACACCACCACCAAAATATAATAAAAATCCGGTTTTTTGTTTATGGAACCTGATGTTATTTAAAGTGAAAATACCTTGCAATGAAAGATCCTGCACTTTAGCTTTATAGTTGTAAAATACAATTCCATTTGTAGGATAAGCTGCCCATGCAGTGTTATGCCTGTAGCCCGAAGAGCCAACATAGTTAATACCTTTACCAATACCATAAAGATATTGAAGCCGTAGTGAAAACAGATAACCTAAAGCCTTTCTTAAATGAACTGCACCACCGATTGTAGGAAATTTTGCATTTACATCACCGGCGACGGTAAATGCACCTCCTGAAATTCCCAGCTCCATTTGGTTGCGGGGCTTTGCAGGAAAATCATAGGTGTTGTTCATAAATTCATTTTGCTGCGCCATACCTTTAGTAGATATAACGGAAGAATCGTAAATGTCATAAATTCCGCTTCTATCAGTAGTTCCGGTTCCGCTTTGCTGAGCGAATGAACCTAATGAAAGTAGGACGAAGACACTTAAAATTAAAACTTTGTACTTTTTGCTTGACATAATTTAATGATTAATAATTTCTAAATAAACTCTTTTGATTTCACTGTAAAAATATTAAACCACTGTTAAATAGCAAATTTTTTTAGCTTTTATTTATGGTTTCAAATGGTTATATTAGAACAGAGATGTAAACCTATGACTTATTTCTGAGTTTAGACGCTGCATGAGAGAAAAATTATTAAGAATGAGCAGATTAACTACTAAAATACCTTCAACTTATTATAAAAGTTTTTTAAAACCTGCATACCTCTAATCTATTATATTCTTATTATATTGCCCTTTTATGAACATGATTGTACCAAAAGATCTAATTGCAAAAGAATTAACAGACTTTGAAAAAAAGTTTGAAGATGCAGTAAAAAGCCAAACACCTTTACTTGATACTATAATGAAATACATTATAAAAAGAAAAGGTAAACAGCTAAGGCCGATGTTTGTTTTCTTATGCGCTAAATTAAATGGAACTGTTAATGAATCTACTCACAGGGCTGCGGCTTTAGTTGAATTATTGCATACCGCCACACTCGTTCATGATGATGTGGTAGACGAATCATATGAGAGGCGTGGCTTTTTTTCAATTAATGCGTTATGGAAAAACAAAATTGCCGTATTAGTTGGCGATTACCTTTTATCCAAAGGTTTATTATTATCAACTGCGGCCGAAGATTTTAAACACCTTCATATATTATCACAAGCTGTAAAAGAAATGAGCGAAGGTGAATTGCTTCAAATAGAAAAGGCAAGAAAATTAAACATTAATGAAGAAGTTTATTTTGAAATAATACGAAGTAAAACAGCCTCATTACTTTCCTCTGCATGCGCCGTTGGCGCCTGGAGTACAACAAAAAATGAAATAATTACCGGGCGAATGAAATCTTTTGGAGAAAAGACCGGCATTGCTTTTCAAATAAAAGATGATTTGTTTGATTATGGAAAAGAAGACATTGGAAAACCTACAGGAAATGATATCAAAGAAAAAAAATTAACCTTGCCACTAATTTATACTTTAAATAATGTAAATGCCGGCAAAAAAAGAGAAATTATTTACATTATAAAAAATCAAAATAAAGATCCCAAAAAAATAAAAATTGTATTAAACGCTATTACAGAAGCCGGAGGAATTAAATATGCAACTGAAAAAATGTACCAATACAGGGATGAGGCTTTAACTATATTATATGAATTTGAAAATAGCGACATCCGCAAAGGCCTGGAAGAATTAGTGAGGTATACAACAGACCGAAAATATTAACTTACCAGCAATTATGATTCAAAAAAGATGGAACCTGTTATCGTGTAATGAAGATAAAGTAAACGCTCTGCAGCAGTCACTTACTATTAGTATTCCGCTTTGCAAAATTTTAGTGCAAAGAGGTATAACTACTTTTGATGAAGCAAAAGATTTTTTCAGACCACAACTTTCTCATTTGCATGATCCATTTTTAATGAAAGACATGGATAAAGCAGTGAGTAGAATTATATCAGCTATTGAAAGAAAAGAGAAAATTCTCGTGTTCGGAGATTATGATGTTGACGGCACTACCTCAGTAGCTTGTATGTATAAATTTTTGAGTACAATTTATGACAAAGAAAAAATAGAGTTTTATATTCCGCATCGCTACAGGGAAGGTTATGGCGTAAGCAAAAAAGGTATTGATTATGCAAGTGAAAATAATTATCAATTAATTATTTCATTAGACTGCGGAATTAAATCGGTAGAACTTATTACTTATGCAAGATCGCTGAACCTCGATTTTATTGTATGCGATCATCATCTTCCTGATACAGAATTACCACCGGCTATTGCTATTTTAAATCCCAAACAAAAAGATTGCAATTATCCTTATAAAGAATTATGCGGCTGCGGCGTAGGCTTTAAACTTATCACTGCAATAAGCCAGCGGTTAGGTATAAATGATGAAAATTATTTGTGTTACCTCGATCTTGTGGCAACAGCAATTGCTGCTGATATTGTACCGATAACAGGTGAAAACCGGGTGATGGCATATTTTGGTTTACAAAAAATAAATAACACGCCATGTGCCGGTCTCAAAGCATTAATGCACCTTGGCGGAGCCAAAGGAAAATTCAGCATAAATAATATTGTTTTTATTATTGCACCCAGAGTAAATGCAGCAGGCAGAATGGATGATGCAAGAAAAGCAGTTATGATGTTTATTGAAAACGATTTTGAAAAAGCATTGGAATATGCTGAGATGTTGCATACCGATAATATTGATAGAAAAGAAGCTGACACTTCCATTACCGAAGAAGCATTTGCCATAATTGAAGCTGATGATATTTTGATCAACAGAAAATCAACTGTAGTTTTCAGATCACATTGGCACAAAGGTGTTGTAGGTATTGTAGCATCAAGATTAATTGAAAAATACTACCGGCCAACGGTAGTGCTTACACAAAGCGGCGATATTGTATCCGGCAGCGCAAGAAGTGTAACAGGTTTTAATTTATATGAAGCTATTCATGCATGCCGTGAACATCTGATTGGCTATGGTGGCCACTTTGCAGCCGCCGGTATGACGATGCTTCCGGAAAATGTAGATGCATTTAGCAATCAGTTTGAAGAAACGGTTTTGTCAATTATAGATCCCGATTTACTTATACCGGAAGTTATTATAGATGCTGAGCTTTCTTTTAAAAACCTCAAATTAAGCTTCTATAATATCATAACACAAATGGAACCATTTGGCCCTCAAAACATGCGTCCCGTTTTTATTACAAAAAATGTTTTTAATACTGGTTATTCTAAAATTGTAAAAGAGCAGCATGTAAGGTTTATTGTAAAACAGGATAATATTCTTATCACCGGCATTGGCTTTAATTTGGCAGAAAAATTTTACTTGCTGCAACTGCAAAAACCATTTGATATAATTTATACGCTTGATGAAAATGAATGGAACGGTGAAAAAACACTCCAGCTAAAAGTAATAGATATTAGATTATCACAAACCGAAGCTGCTTAATTTATTAATCTTTGAACAAGTTTCTACAGTACATTAAATACTTTTTTTTTATAGGTTTTAACTGGGATTTTAAACTGGCTTTTTTTACCATCTATCACGAAGTAAGAGGAGAAAAAAGGTACGGAATTCAAACAACCAAATTAAACGATCTCAAGAAACTTTCCATAAAAGGAAATAATATCAACCATGCTGAAATATACCAGGGCTCTAATTACTTTTTGCTGGAAAAAGTATTTGATTACCTGCAAAGCATAAACGCTGATAAAAATATTGTTGATTATGGCTGCGGTAAAGGACGTGTGCTTGCAGTGGCGGCCTGGTATGGTTTTGATAAAATTACAGGAGTTGAGTTTGCACAGGAGTTATGTGAAGAGGCAAAAAAAAATATGGCTCATGTGCAACAACATTTTCCTAAAAAAAATTTTAAAATACTCAATATAGATGTGGTTGATTATGCAATTGAAGCTGATACAAATGTGTTCTTCTTTTTTAATCCTTTCGATGAAATTGTGATGCTAAGTGTGGTAAAAAACATTTTATCTTCTTTAAAAAAAAATCCACGTGAAGCTTATATAGTTTATTTAAATCCTGTTCACAAAGAAATATTTTTAAGTGCCGGCTTTGAAGAAATTTATCATTTCAAAAAACTGCAATACATTCAGGCAAGTATCTTAATGAAAGGTTTAAAATAATCATTGCAGTTATGATAATACGTTTTTATTAATTCGTGTATTACTGGATTTTTAAATCTTCAATAATTTTTTTTGAGACTAAAAAATCAACATGATGAAAAGATTTTATACCAACCCTGGCAGCTGCGCCTACCAGCATTGGCCGGTCATCAAAATAAAAACACTGCGCCGGCTGAGCCTGTGCAATGCCCATAGCTAAAGTAAAAATTCCGGGATCTGGTTTACGCATACCTACTTCGCATGAAGAAACAAAGGCATCAAAACATTGGTGCAGTTTAAATTTTTTTATGCGGTAATTATTCAGTTCTCTTCCTTCATTGTTAATTGAAATGATCCGGAAATCAGGGTTTTCTTTTTTCCAGCTTTTTATCCATTCAAGCATATTCGGCAATTCAAGTGATTGAGAAAACATGAATGTTTTAAAATCCTGCCGGGTAAAATCTCTTGGATGATTGAATACAACTGTATCAAGATATTCATCCAGCGTAATACGGCCGATTTCATATACATTAAAAATGAAATCATGAAGCAGATCCATTTCTTCATAATCCAAACCAAAAGTTTCAGCCGCTTTTTGCCGGGAAATATGTCCCCATCCATTGCTAAGTAAAACTCCACCAATATCTAAAAAAAGTATTTTGTGTAATGACGCTTCCATATTATAAAAATAATCCTAAATCTAATACAGCAGCAGGTGTTAAGAAAATTGATAAATAACACCCATAAATAAGCATGGTGAAAACTGTTATAGTTTTCACCATGCTGTTAAATCAAACAAAAAGTTTTAAAGTAAAAGCTACTTCAATTACTCGTTTATATCTACTCTTTTATAAACTTTTGTGTTTCGGTTTTTTGATTTTTGAATAAAATCAAATTATACATACCGTTCGCTAAATTGCTTACATCAACAGAAAAAGAAGTATTACCATTTAGAAAAACTTTCATTTCCTTTAATTTCCTTCCACCAAAATCAACTATTTGAACAAGCGCATTTTCATTATTACCATTAGCTTGCACAAATAAAATTCTTTTTGCTGGATTTGGGAATATCCGGAGTTTATTATCTGCGCTCATTTTTACAGCAACAATATTACTGTAGGTAAACTTGCCGTCAGCATCAATCATTTTTAACCTGTAAAAGTTAATACCTGGCAAAGGCTGTTGATCTGTGATAGAATAATTATTAGTAAAGGCGCTTATTCCTTTTGCCGGAATAGTGCCTATCTGCAAAAATCTATTTCCATCAGCGCTGCGTTCTATTACAAAGTTTGTAACATTTTTTTCAGTAGCAATTTTCCATTGCAGAAGCACTGATTTATTTTGAAGAAAGGCTTTGAAGTCTAAAAGGCTTACTGGTAGCGCCCCGCCCTCTGCAAGTAAATACCTGGCTTCAATTCCAAGCGTTCCCGGAAATGTGCCATAGCCTGCGGCATACAATTTATTATTTGAAAAAACAATGCTTTGTATTGAGCCGCCTGATACACCAATATCAGTAGTTTCAATTCCATTGATACCAAAAGTAGTATCCATACTGCCATCGGTTTTATACATAGCAATGGCAAAATTATTATTAGTACCTGCCACTGCAATTCTACCATCAATATTAACAGCTACAGCATTTCCAAATTCCTGGTCGGCGCCAAGGTATGTGGATTGATAACCATCTTCACTAAATGTACTGTCGAGACTTCCATCGGTTTTATAACGTGCAACAGCAAATGAAGAGCTGCTGCCGGAAGATGTTTCAGAATAACCGGCCACTATTATTTTGCCATCAGTTTGTATTGCCAGCGATTTTCCATAATATCCATCAGGACCAAATACATCATTCTGTTTTCCATCATCAGAAAAAGTAGTGTCGGGACTTCCGTCGGCATTAAAACGGGCTATTGAAAAATCCGAAGTATTGTTTAGATAAGAATAACCTGATACTACTATTTTGCCATTATTTTGTATCGCAACTGAATTGGCAAAATCCTTAAAAGCGCCAAAATTACTGTACTGCTTTCCGTTCTGGTTAAATGTATTATCAGGAGTTCCGTCGGCATTAAACCTGGCGACAGCAAATACAACAGAGTCAAGCTGGCTATCTAAAAAAGTATATCCTGCAGCTACAATTTTGCCATCAGGTTGTAAAGCAACTGATTGACAAACATCTCCGAAACCCATAGAGGTAATACGTTTACCATTCCCGTTAAATGAATTATCCAGGCTTCCGTCAGTATTATACCGGGCTAAAGCAAATTGAGAAGTACTTGTACCTGCAACTATTATCTTACCATCTTTTTGAATTGCTATAGAATATGCATTGTCATCATGCGATCCAAAATCAGTTGTTTGTTTTCCATCATCGCTAAATGTACTGTCAGCGCTTCCGTTTATGTTAAACCGGGCAATTGTAAAATCATAATTACTTCCATTCCATGCAACACCTGCAGCAACAATCTTTCCGTCAGGCTGTACAGCTGTAGTATTGAATATTGTATATCCTTGTTTAAAATCTCCCAACAGTTTTCCATTATCACCAAAGGAATTATCCAGGCTACCATTATCGTTATACCTGGAAAGAGCAAACCGCTGCAAAGTACCGCTTGATGCATAAGTAAGTGCATAGCCGGCAACTACTATTTTATTATCACTTTCAATGGCGATTGATCCTGCATAATCATCAGTAGAAGTGAAGTCAGTAATTATTTTACCGTCGTTGTCAAAGGTGTTATCCAGGCTGCCATTGGCGTTTAGCCGGGCAACAGCAAAATCATTATAGGTGCCATTTAATGTATAACCAGCTACTACAATTTTACCATTGCTTTGTATAGCTACAGAATTACTAATTAATGCATCTGAAACAAGGTTGATTGTTTGTTTGCCATTACTATTAAAAGAATTATCAAGACTTCCATTTGGGTTATACCTTACAACTGCAAAATGATAATCGGTTCCATC
>CAXSDW010000002.1:42869-55282 GCA_964236235.1 uncultured Chitinophagaceae bacterium | reverse complement strand
GCGTATGCAGAGTGAACTTCAACCGAATCGCCGCCCATATCAGGAGGCAACTTGAATTGAAAATCTGTTATCAGTTGTCCGCTTTCATTAAAAGTATTGTCGGGGCTTCCATCTGTATTGTACCGGGCTACCGCAAAATAATTATTATCGTTATTACTGTTATACCCGGCCACTACTATTTTCCCGTCACTTTGTATAGCTACAGAACCGGCATATGACTGACCATCAAATGCTGTAGTTGCCATACCATTAATACCGAAAGTTGAGTCAGGCATTCCGTTAGTATTTATTCTTGCCACACCAAATACGCTGGTGCCGGAACTGGTACCATAGGCACCTGCAATTACAATTTTACCATCAGGCTGTAAGGCAGCGGAAGCTCCGGTAAGAGGCACAGATCTTGAATATCCTTCCAGGCCATAACTTGAATCTGTTGAGCCGGTAGCAGATCGTTTCGAAATGAAAGTTCCATCTAAAATAATGTAGATGCTCCCGTCAGGCCGCAGTAAAACCTGCCTTGCGGCACTGCCGTTATTAAAATGAGAACCAATACCTGTTTTAACAATGCCTCCGCTTCCAAAAGATGGATCAAGTGCTCCTGATTGTGCACAAATAAGATTAGCATAACAAAAAATCACATAGCCGAATAGTACAATTTTTTTCATTTTATTCCGATTTTCATTTTACGTTAAGTGATGCCATAATCACTCAATATTATAATTTATTTTATAAATATGTTTTAATTAGCGCTTTTAATTTCAGGCGCATTTTCAAAAAATAAACCTCGTATAAATATGAGTTTAATATTTTTTTTAGCCATAGAATTTTATTAACGCTTAATATGATTTATAAAAAACTTCACTGCTAACTTCAAATAAATAATATTATCAAACAACAGGAAAGTTTGCTTATTACAATCAATTTTATTACAAACACATGCCAGGCGTGACTTATAAAGCTTACGTTTAAAAAATAATAGTCAATTTTTAGTAAATATACGTGTTAAATTCAGTAGAAATACTGTGCAACTGAAACGTAATACTACTAAGTAATTTACCTATCACTATAATAATTTGATGGGAAACTTGCGCTGGTAAGAATAATCCCGAATTAAAAACCAACCAAGTCTTGTTTAACCGGAAATCCGGATACATATTAAAACATTGCTTTACTCAAAGGACTAAATACTTTACATTTTTTAGCGAAACTCTTTACCAATTTACTTAGCAGTTTTACGATTCTTATTAATCCCGCAATTCAAATATTATTAAGCAATCGTAATTGTAAGATTTTTGCAAAAGTACTCGAATGTTAAATTTAAGTATATAACAAACTGAATATGCACAATATACCCGGCAGTTGAATGTATTCATTCTATAAAATTGATCCGTTTCTATAGTACATGTACTTGTTTTTTTTGTCGTTTAAATACTAATGTGTTAAGAGTATAAACTCAAAGAATGGTAAAATACAACACTAAAAAAACAACGAAATAACGCTCTTGTATGGCCAGCGATGTAAGTCTAATTTTGTGATTGATAAGCAGCCTTTGTGCGTCAATTCTAATTAATCACATCTTAATCAATCCTATGAAAACGTTTCTACTATTCTTATTTGTACTATGTACTATCTCTTCCAATGCAAACGATTATTACTTCTCCTCCACCTCAGGAGATGATTCCCGTTCAGCAATCCAGGCACGCAATTCGTCAACTCCCTGGAAATCGCTTGGTAAGCTAAATGCTATTTTCAGTACCTTATTACCCGGCGATAATATCTTATTAAAAAGAGGTGAAACTTTTAATGGTTCAATTATCATAAACAAATCAGGTACTGCAAGTAAGCCTATTGTTATTAGCGCTTATGGCTCGGGAAATAAGCCTCTTATAACCGGCCTTGCTACCGTTACTGACTGGGTTTCAGTGGGCGGAGGTATTTATGAGAGTTATAATTCTTCTTTAAGTTCTAATCTTAGCATGGTTCTTATAAATAATGTTGAGCAAGCAATGGGCCGTTATCCAAATAGTAATACTGCCAATAAAGGCTATCTCACTTTAGAATCTCACAGCAATACTTCTATTACTGATAAGGAATTATCTTCTTCGCCTAACTGGAAAGGTGCAGAAGTTGTAATACGCTCAAGCCATTGGACGATTGACAGAAACATTATCACCTCACATTCAGGAACTACACTATCTTATAAAGCTGCCGGTTATTATACTCCAAGAGATAATTTTGGCTATTTTATTCAAAACAGTATTAAAACACTTGATCAGTTTGGCGAATGGTATTATAATCCATCTACAAAAAAACTAAGTGTATTTTTTGGTTCAAATAATCCATCTTCTTATGCTGTAAAAGGCGCTGCTTTTAAGAACCTTGTATATTCATCAAGTAAGAGTTATGTAATGCTTGATAACCTGGAATTTAAAGGTGCTAATGAAGATGGTATATATATTAAGGGAGGCAGCAATATGACTATTCAGAATTGCGATCTTTCCTTTTCAGGTATCGATGGTATTAATGTATCAAGCTCAAGATTTCAGTTGCTTAATTCTACTGTTTTATATTCTAATAACGATGGCGTTGATGCAGGAAGAGCAGGCAGATGTATAATAAAAAACAACGTAGTAAAAGATTCTTATTTTATAGCAGGTATGGGAGGAAGTGGCAACGGAATGGGCCGTGGTATTGTGAATTGCCAGGACGGATTAGTACAATTTAATACTGTGCTTAATTCTGGCTATATTGGTATTTACCTCGGAGGTGACCGTGCTATTGTAAAAAATAATTATGTAGATAATTTTTGTTTTGTAAAAGACGATGCAGGTGGAATATATTTCGCCAACGAAAGAAATGCCATGAATACAGGCAGACAGGTTACAGATAATATAATAACGAACTCTCCCGGCGCAGCAGAAGGAACAGACGGCAGCTCACAGGGGCAAGGAATATACATGGATGACAATACAAACGGGGTACTGATTAATGGCAACACAGTGTCTAATTGCGCCCTCGGAATGTACCTGCATAATACAAGGCAACTTATTATAAAAAACAATACGTTTTTTAATAATTTCACAACTCAACTTTACATGAAGCATGACGCTTTGGGAGAACCGCTTCGAAATCATACCATCACTAACAATGTGTTTTTTGCCAAATCCACTATACAACTAGCATCATCAATTAATACCAAGGATGATGATATCGGCAGCACAGGCCGATTTGATAGTAATTATTACGCAAGACCTATAGATGACAAAATGGTATTTTTTAATACCACACATCTATATTCTTCATCAGAAATCCGTAATTACCGCGACCTTGATGGATGGAAATCTACCTACAGTAAGGATCCTGCTTCTAAAAGAAGTTCCAAACAAATTAAGCCTTATACAATAGGCAGCCTGGTTGGTGCTAATAAAGTTGCTAATGGTGATTTTGCAACAGCAAATGTAAAACCAATATGGGGAAATAGCTGTTCTCTTTCATGGCAAAATAGCGGAGTATTAGATGGCGGCTATTTAAAGGTTGCTCCATCAGCAGCGAGCTCTAATATCGTTTTTGGTATTGCCGCTCTTTCTTCTTCAAAAAAATATCTTTTACGCTTTAGCCTTAAAGGCACTTCAAATATGAGCCTTACTACATATTTAAGAAGTGCTGACTATAGTCCTATAACACCGAATCAATTATTAAAAGTAACCGCTTCACGAAGTGAAAATGAAATAATTTTTAGCCCATCAGCTAACCAAACCAATGGTTCTTTAGTATTTAAAGTTGACGCAAAAAGCACTTATTATCTTGACAATATACAATTGTATGAAGTAAATGCATCAACAACTAATCCGGATGATTCGATAAGATTTGTAGTTAACTCAACACAAGCAAGTAAAACTTTTACTTTAGCAGGAAATTATGTTGACGTTAAAAATACTAAATACTCAAACAGTATTGTTCTTCAGCCTTATTCTTCAGCAGTTTTAATAAAAAACGGTGGCACCGGAACAATATCAAACCTGGCACCTACGGTGGATATTACAAGTCCTTCAGATAACGCAACTTTCATCTCTTCGGCCGCAATTACTATTAATGCATCCGCTGATGATGCTGATGGTTCCGTTAGCAAAGTTGATTTTTATAATGGAAATGCATTTCTTGGGTCTGACAATACAAGCCCATATTCTTATACCTGGAATAATGTTGCAACAGGCACCTACACGATTACCGCAAAAGCTACTGATAACAGTGCTGCTGTAACTACTTCTTCTGAAGTTATGGTTTCTGTAGGAAATTCAGATACAGAACCTACTGTAAGTATTACCAGCCCTTCAGATAATGCAAACTTTAGCGCTCCGGCTTCAATTACAATTAATGCTTCTGCTGATGATGTTAATGGCTCTATAGCAAAAGTTAGTTTTTATAACGGAAGCACTTACTTAGGTTATGACGATTCAAGCCCGTACTCTTTTACATGGAATAATGTTGCTGCCGGTAACTATACACTTACTTCTAAAGCAACTGACAACAGTGGTAATGTAACTACTTCTGCTGCTGTTTCAATTACTGTTACAAAATCAAACGGAAAGCCTGCTGTAAACATTACAAGCCCTTCAGCTAATGCAACTTTTAACGCTCCGGCTTCAATTACAATTAATGCTTCTGCTGATGATGCCGATGGTTCTATAACAAAAGTTAGTTTCTATAACGGAAGCACTTACTTAGGTTATGACGATTCAAGCCCGTACTCTTTTACATGGAATAATGTTGCAGCCGGTAACTATACACTTACTTCTAAAGCAACTGACAACAGTGGTAATGTAACTACTTCTGCTGCTGTTTCAATTACTGTTACAAAATCAAACGGAAAGCCTGCTGTAAACATTACAAGCCCTTCAAATAATGCAACCTTTAACGCTCCTGCTTCAATTACGATTAATGCATCTGCTGATGATGCCGATGGTTCTATAACAAAAGTTAGTTTTTACAACGGAAGCAGTTACTTAGGTTATGACGACTCAAGCCCATACTCTTTTACATGGAATAATGTTGCTGCCGGTAACTATACACTTACTTCCAAGGCTACTGACAATAGTGGCAATGTAACTACTTCTGCTGCTGTAACAGTTTCTGTATTAAAATCTAATGCATATCCTACAGTAAGCATTACAAGCCCTTCAAATGATGCAACTTTTAACGCTCCGGCTTCAATTACAATTAATACTTCTGCCGATGATGCTGATGGTTCTATAGCAAAAGTTAGTTTTTATAACGGAAGCACTTACTTAGGTTATGACGACTCAAGTCCTTATTCTTTTACATGGAATAATGTTGCAGCCGGTAACTATACACTTACTTCTAAAGCAACTGACAACAGTGGCAATGTAAGCACTTCTTCTGCAGTTGCAGTTTCTGTAGCAAAATCAAACGGAGAGCCAACTGTGAACATTACAAGCCCTTCAACTGATGCAACCTTTAACGCTCCGGCCTCAATAACAATTAATACTTCTGCAAATGATGCCAATGGTTCTATAACTAAAGTTAGTTTCTATAATGGAAGCACTTACTTAGGTTATGATAACTCTAGCCCGTATTCTTTAACATGGAAAAATGTTGCAGCAGGTAATTATACAATTACTTCTAAAGCTACTGATAACAGTGGCAATGTGACTACCTCTTCTCCCGTTGAAGTTTCTGTACAGAAAGACGGATCGCCTGCTGTACACATTACAAGCCCTTTAAATGGTGCAACTTTTAAGGATCCGGCTTCAATAACAATTAATACATCTGCGGCCGATGCCGATGGTTCTATAACAAAAGTTAGTTTCTATAACGGAAACACTTACTTAGGTTATGACGACTCAAGCCCATATTCTTTTACATGGAATAATGTTGCAGCAGGTGACTATACAATTACTTCTATGGCTACTGACAACAGTGGTAACGTAACTACCTCTGCCCAGGTTATAGTTTCTGTTCTAAAAAAGGGATCGCCTGCTGTAAACATTACAAGTCCTTCAAATGGTGCAACTTTTAATGCTCCGGCTTCAATCACAATTAAATCATCTGCTGCTGATGCTGATGGTTCTATTGTTAAGGTTAGTTTCTATAATGGAAGCACTTACTTAGGCTATAGCAACGCAAGCCCATATTCTCTTACATGGAAAAATGTTGAAGCGGGTAACTATACAATTACTTCTAAAGCCACTGATAACAGTGGTAACGTAACTACATCTTCTCCGGTAATGATTGCTGTAATAGAACCGAATGCAGCACCAACTGTAAGCATTACAAGCCCTTCAATAAATGCTACGTTTACTTCTGCTGACTCAGTTACTATTAACGTAAATGCTGCTGATGCTGATGGTTCTGTAAGCAAGGTTGATTTCTATAATGACAACACGCTGATTGGATCTGATAGTACAAGTCCATACTCCTTTATATGGAAAAATATAGCAGCCGGTAATTATACAATCACTGCAAAAGCTACTGATAACGGATTTGCTGTAACTAATTCAAATGCTGTTTCAATTTCTGTAACCGCATCAAATGCAGCACCAACCGTAAGTATTACAAGCCCAACAAATAATGCAACTATTACTTCACCAGATTTAATTACAATTAACGCAAATGCTGCTGATGCTGATGGCTCAATAAGCAAAGTTGATTTTTATGATGGCAGCACACTTCTTGGCTCTGATAGTACAAGTCCGTATGCCTTCACCTGGAATAATGTTGCAGCAGGCAGCTATACACTTATTGCAAAAGCTACTGATAACAATAATGCTGTAACCATTTCTGATGCTGTTTCAATTAATGTAGCTGCTCCGAATGCAGCACCAACAGTAACTATCACAAGCCCAACAAACAACACCAGCTACAACGAACAAGACACTGTAACGATAACTGCAACAGCGGCTGATTCAAATGGCTCAATTAGTAAAGTTGATTTTTACAACGGCAGCACGCTTCTTGGCTCTGATAGTACAAGCCCTTATTCGTTCACATGGAATAATGTTGCAACCGGTAACTATACCATTACAGCAAAAGCTACTGACAACAATAATGCTTTCACTACTTCTGATACTGTTGCCATTTTTGTAGAAACACAAAACGCAGCACCAAGTCTAAGTATTACAAGCCCAACGGACAATGCAAGTGTTACAAATACTGCTTCAGTTACCATTAATGTTTCTGCCGTAGATGAGCAGAACGCCATTAGCAAAGTTGATTATTATAACGGCAGCACACTGATCGGTTCAGGCAGTACAAAACCTTATTCTTATACCTGGAATGATGTTGCAGAAGGCAGCTATAAAATTACAGCTAAAGCGATCAATAAACATGGCGCAGTTACAGCGTCTGATGCAATAACCTTTTCAGCAATCACTTCCAACACCGCACCTAAAGTACGTATTACCACTCCTAAAGTGGATAAAAAATATGAAGATGACGCAAAAATCTTTATCAATGCTGCAGCAAGTGATGCAGATGGAACAGTAAGCAAGGTTGATTTCTATAACGGCAAAAAACTGTTGCATACTGAATACGTAACACCATATTCTTACCTATGGCAAAATGTATCAACCGGAGATTATACCATTACAGCGGTGGCTACCGATAATGATGGAAACGTTACTACATCTAAGAGTGTTAAGGTAACAGTAAGAGCAAATACAGCTCCATCTGTGCATATTACCAGCCCGCAGGTTAATCAAAAATTTACAGCGTCTGCAACAATTTCTATAAGTGCAACCGCAAGCGATAACGATGGTGCAATAACTAAAGTTGAGTTTTATAATGGTAAGAAATTGTTACATACAGAATACAAATTACCTTATTCATACTCATGGACAAATGTGTCTGCCGGTAATTATAAAATTATCGCTAAAGCATTTGATAATAGCGGCCATAGCACTACTTCTTCAAGTGTTGCTGTAACAGTAACCGGTGCTTCAAACACTGCACTTAAAAGCACTGCTGATACAACATCAATGGTAAGTAATACAAGTGTTGCTACAAATTCTTCTAATGATTTAAACAATGGTTTCGCAGATGTAACCGGTCTTAGTAAAAAAATAAGTCCTGCTACTTCAGGGAATGTAATTATTAAAGTAGGACCAAATCCTGCAACTGATGTAGTTTTTGTTTATACAGATGGATTGCCATCGGATAAAGATTTAAGAATAACTCTTTTATCAATAAATGGTGTGGCGCTTAAAACGATTGAAACCATCACTTCGAACAAGGCAGTGCAAATAAATATTTCAACACTTAAAAACGGAGTGTACATAATGCAGGTAACATCAGGAGATACAAAAATTTTAAAACAATTTATAAAAGATTAATTAGGATGATGGATAATTAGGGTCTAAACGCTAGACCAAATGTAAAACCCAACTGCTTAAAAACAGTTGGGTTTTTTTATTAACATAGTCCTTTAATATTAAACAACTTCACCTTCAATATCATAGTCGTAAGCATTGGTTATTTTTACGTTTACAAAATCGCCTGATGTTAATTTTTGGGTGCTTTTTATTATTACTTCATTATCTACTTCTACGCTGTCAAATTCTGTCCGTCCCAAATATTTACCTGCTTCCTTTTTATCTACAATCACTTTAAAAGTTTGCCCAATTTTATGCTGGTTTTTTTGGTAAGAAATTTCCTGTTGCACCTCCATGATTTCCTGCGCTCGTTGTTCCTTTACTTCATTTGATATATCATCACCTGATTCAAACGCAGTTGTTCCTTCTTCAGGTGAATATGAGAATATTCCCACACGGTCAAATTTAATTTTTTGCAAGAATAATTTTAATTCTTCTACATCATTATCCGTCTCACCGGGAAAGCCTGTGATCAAAGTTGTACGCAAACAAATGCCGGGTATTTTAAATTTTATCTCGCCGATTATATCTTCCATTTCTTCTCTTGTAATTTGTCTTTTCATTGCAGCGAGCATGCGGTTGCTTGCGTGTTGCAAAGGCATGTCAAGGTAATTACAAATATTTTCTCTTTCCTTCATCACATCAATAATTTCCATCGGAAACTTTGATGGATAAGCATAATGCAAGCGTATCCATTCCAAACCTTTTATATCAGCAAGCGCATGAAGCAATGCAGGAAGCTCACGCCTTTTATAAATGTCAAGCCCATAATACGTTAGCTCCTGCGCTATAAGCATGATTTCTTTTACACCTTTATCTACCAATCTTTTTGCCTCAAGTACAAGGGATTCTTTGGTGCGGCTAACATGTTTACCACGCATTAACGGTATGGCACAAAATGAACAGGTGCGGTTACATCCTTCGCTTATTTTCAAATATGCATAATGGCCCGGAGTGCTTAAAACTCTCTCGCCAATAAGATCAGCTTTATAATCTGCATCCAATTGTTTTAATAAACCTGCCAGCTCCATTGTGCCAAAGTATGCGTCCACTTGTGGAATTTCTTCTTCAAGCTGGCTTTTATATCTTTCACTTAAGCAGCCTGTGACATATACTTTATCAAGTTTGCCTCTTCTCTTTAATTCAACCTGGCGCAGGATTGTGTTTACGCTTTCTTCCTTGGCTTTATCAATAAAACCACATGTATTTACAATAACAATGTTGTGGTCTCTTTTAGAATTTTCATGTACAACTTCGTAATCATTAGCGCTTAACTGGCCACTCAAAACTTCGCTATCAACAAGGTTTTTACTGCAGCCCAGTGTAATTATATTAACCTTACTCTTTTTAAAACTTTTTGTTCTCATATTTAAGGGCGCAAAGGTAAGCAGATAATAAATGAGGCATTTATAATTTCACTTATTATTCATTTTCTGCCGTTCACCGCTTAAAAAATACACTTCACCTATATAAGATTATCACCACCTGCTAATCGAAATAGATTTGCATTCAATTAACAAAACGATTAAACAAAAAACTATTACGATGAAACTTTTATCAACTTTAGCCTTATTTATTTTATCAATTACTTTTTCATTTGCTCAAAATAAATATGCAAACATCACCGGGAAAATTACTGAAACCAATGGCAAGCCTTTAACCTCTGCTACAGTAAGCTTACATAAATCAACTGATTCAACATTAGTAAAAACCGCTATAACAAACAGTAATGGTGTTTTTAATATGATGAGCATAAAGCCCGGCACTTACTTTACTTCTGCAACTTCCGTAGGCTTCGCTAAAAATTCTTCAGCCACTTTTTCTGTTGCTGAAGGACAGGATTTTACAGCCTCTGCATTAGCGTTATCGCAGGGCGCAAAATCTCTTGCTGAAGTGTCTGTTACTGGCAAAAAACCGATGATTGAAGTAAAGGCGGACAAAACTATTTTTAATGTAGAGAACAGTATAAATGCTACCGGCAGTAATGCTTTTGAGCTTTTGCAAAAATCGCCTGGAGTATCTGTAGATAAAGATGATAATATTTCGATGCAGGGAAAGAATGGTATAAAAATTTATGTAGATGGAAAACCAACGCAGATGAGCGGTGCCGACCTTGCTGCATATTTACGCTCTGTTAATTCTGCCGATATTGAAGCAATTGAAATGATAACGAATCCTTCGGCAAAGTACGAAGCTTCGGGTAATGCCGGTATCATTAATATCAGGCTGAAAAAAAATAAAAATTATGGCGCCAACGGGAACATTTCTACAGGTGTAGCCTTTGGCCATACTGCCAAATTTAATAATTCTCTAAACCTGAATTACAGAAATAAAAAAGTAAATCTCTTTGGGAATTACAGCAATAATTTTGGAAAGTTTCAAAATACTTTTAACCTGTACAGAGTGCAAAATGACAGCACTTATGATCAGCATAGCATAAACATTTCCGATAACAAAACACATAATGTAAAAGCAGGCATGGATTATTTCTTAAATGAAAAAAACACAGTCGGGGTAATGGTTACAGCTAATTTTAATAACAGTACAACCAACATGAACAGCAGTACTTTAATAAGCCCTGATAACACAAAAATTCCATTGAGAATTTTATATGCAAGCAATGATTTACCGGGTACCAGGAACAATATAGATTATAATCTGAATTACAAGTATGCCGACACAAAAGGTAATGAATTAGATGTGGATGCAGATGTTGTAAACTTCAGGCGAAGAGGCACCAGCTATCAGCCTAATTATTACAGAACTCCCGAAACAGGAATTTTATTAGATGAAAGAATTTATAGAAATAATACACCAACAGACATTGACATTTATACATTAAAAATTGATTATGAAAAGCCGTTTTATAAAGGTAAGCTTGGCTTTGGAGGGAAGTATGCTGACGTAAAAACTAAAAACACTTTCGATTTTTATAATGTAAACAATGGTTCAGATATTAAAGATTTAAATAGAAGTAACAAGTTCAATTATGATGAAAATGTAAATGCTTTGTATGTAAATTATAATCGTCAATTAAGCAAAAAAACAACCATCCAGGCGGGATTACGTATGGAAAATACAATAAGCAAAGGCAACCTTATAAGCTACATTCCGCAGCCGGACGACAACGTAAAACGTAATTATACAGACTTGTTTCCGAGTGGCGCTATCACTTATACGCTCAATCAAAAGAACACATTCAATTTAAGCTACAGTCGTCGTATTGATCGTCCTAATTACCAGAATTTAAATCCTTTTGAAGATAAACTTGACGAGCTCACTTATAGGAAAGGAAATGCTTTTTTAAGACCTCAATACACAAATAGCTTTCAGCTTTCACATACTTTCTTATACAAATATGTTACTTCAATCGGGTATAGTCACATCAAAGATTATTTTGCCCAGATCATTGATACTACAGGCAACAAAAGTTTCATTACACAAAAAAATATTGCACAACAAAATATTGTCAGCCTTAATTTCAGTGCTCCTTTAACCATTACAAAATGGTGGAACGCTTTTGTAACTATCAATGGTTATCATTCAGCATACAAAGCAGATTTTGGCGCCGGCAAAAAAATTAATATTAATGTAGATGCTTTTTCAGCTTATGGCCAGCAAACTTTCAGCATAAAGAAAGGACCAACTTTTGAGCTATCAGGGTTTTTTAATTCTCCGACAGTATGGGGCGGAACTTTCAAGAGCAAAGCATTTGGCGGAATGGATATTGGTGTACAACAAAGTGTATTAAAAAGTAAAGGAACAATAAAACTGAGCTATACTGATTTTTTACACACGTTAAAATGGAAAGGCATCAGTGATTTTGGAGGAGCTCATATTGAAGCAAGCGGCCATTTTGAAAGCCAGCAGTTGAAGATCAATTTTAGTTACCGTTTTGGAAACAGCCAGGTAAAAGCAGCACGGCAAAGGAAAGCAGCCGCAGATGAAGAAAATAAAAGATTGAACGGCAGCGGCGGAATTGGCGGACAGTAGAATGCTGTTAATGCTAAATTGACGGATTCATTT
>CAXSDW010000002.1:0-42769 GCA_964236235.1 uncultured Chitinophagaceae bacterium | reverse complement strand
TTGAAATTACAAAGAGCCACTCTCGGGTGGCTCTTTGTAATTTTATAGGAATATAATTTTTAAAGCTTTATTCTAAATTAAACAGAGTGTCTACAAAATCTTTCTTATTAAATACGAGCAGGTCAGAAGCTTTTTCTCCCACACCGATAAACTTTACAGGAATCTTAAACTGATCAGCAATAGCCAATACAACACCGCCTTTTGCAGTGCCATCAAGCTTGGTAATTGTTAACCCGGTAACTTCAGTAACAGCAGTAAATTGTTTGGCTTGTTCCAATGCATTTTGCCCGGTACTGCCGTCTAATACAAGCATCACCTCATGAGGAGCGCCCGGTAATAACTTACTTATAGTTCGTTTTATCTTACTTAATTCCTCCATAAGATGAACCTTATTGTGTAAGCGGCCTGCAGTATCAATTAATATGACGTCGGTATTTTTTGCCATACCGCTTTGCACAGTATCAAAAGCCACTGCGCTTGGGTCGGCGCCCATTCCATGCTTAATAATAGGCACATTAGCTCTCTCACTCCATATAGTAAGCTGGTCAACAGCAGCAGCTCTAAAAGTATCTGCAGCGCCTAACAAAACAGATTTACCAGCCAGTGAAAAATTATGGGCAAGCTTGCCAATAGTGGTTGTTTTGCCTACGCCATTTACGCCAACAACTAAAATAACATATGGCTTATGGCCCGCAGGCAAATTAAAATTTTCATACGATTCACTTACAGGTGTATCAACCAATACGGCTTGTATTTCTTCCTTTAAAATTCTGTTTAGCTCGCTTGTATTTAAATATTTATCCCTGGCTACTCTTTCTTCTATTCCTTTAATTATTTTTACTGTAGTATTGATACCAACATCTGCACTTACCAAAGCATTTTCCACATTGTCCAACACTTCTTCATCTACAACACTTTTGCCTGCAATGGCTTTAGTGATCTTATCAAAAAAACCTGTTTTTGTTTTTTGCAATCCCTGGTCAAGCGTTTCCTTTTGCTCTTTCTTTCCAAATAATTTATCAAATAGTCCCATGATAATAATTGATCTGAGGTGGAAGTTTTATTTCTTATTTATGAGAAGTTTATGCAGCAAAACTCTAAATAAAACAAATAAAGCTATTCCATATGGAATAGCCTTTTATAAAATTTATTACAATGATAAAATTATCCAGCCAAAAATTCTTTGATCTTATCTTTATGAACAATTGATTCTTTAAAAGTATAAGAGCCTGATTTAGGGCTGCGTACAGTGCGCACTACTTTGGTCCAGTTTTTTGCTTCTGCGGCTGCTTTTTGGTCTTTGGTTTTTATCGCTGTTTTAGCTGCTTTTGCCATTTTATTCTAATTATTTTATTTCTTTATGAACAGTAACTTTTTTTAGTATCGGGTTAAATTTCTTCAGCTCCAAACGCTCAGGTGTATTTTTTTTATTTTTATTAGTAATGTAGCGGCTGGTGCCCGGCATGCCGGAAGTTTTATGTTCTGTACATTCTAAAATTACCTGAACCCTGTTTCCTTTCTTTGCCATATTGATTTATTTGATCATTAAATTTTTACGCCTTTTGCTCTCATTTCCTTAACCACACTTAAAAGGCCATTCTTATTAATTGTTCTTATAGCTTCTGTAGATAATTTTATGGTAACCCATTTATCTTCTTCAGCTAAAAAATAACGTTTGGTCTGAAGATTAGGTAAAAATCTTCTATTCGTTTTAATATTTGAATGCGAAACCTTATGACCGGTGATTGGCCTTTTTCCTGTAACCTGACATACTCTTGCCATAATAATCTTTTTTCGGACGGCAAAGGTAGGGAAATAATTGAGAATTGTATAATAGATAATTTAGAATAAAATACTTTTGTAAAAGAAATCCCGGTGCAGGATTAGCAGCCACTTCTCAAATCTTTAATTTATTTAATATGGAAACTTTTAGCCAAATTATTAACGATGAAAAACCAGTACTGGTAGATTTTTTTGCGGAGTGGTGCGGCCCATGCAAAATGATGGCTCCCGAGCTAAAAAAATTTGCAGGTGAGAATAAAGACATAAGGGTTTTAAAAGTGGATATAGATAAAAATCCGGCGAGTGCAAATGAATTTAATGTGCAAGGTGTTCCTACTTTAATTTTATTTAAAAAAGGCAAAGTATTATGGCGGCAGTCAGGCGCTATGAGCGCACAACAATTATCAGCTACCATCAAAAACAAAATCTGATATCATTACAAGAAATTTGGCTTCTGCATAGATAGCAAAAAGTGGCTCCTTCTTATTTTAATTCTTGACGTATAGATGTTTTATTAATTATACCATAGCGTATCTACAGTTTAAACAATGTAATTGATCTTTTGTAATATATACATGCAATTTCCTGATCTCCTTAATCCATTTTGGTTTTTAGTTGCCACACTTGTTTTCTTTGTAATTATCACCGGAAGGTATTTTTTATTTGCAGGGTTTTTTTATGCATTTTTTTATATATGGTTTAGTAAAAAATGGATGCTGAAAAAATTAAGCAGCAGGAATTATAAAGATGGCCAGTTTAAAAAAGAAGTAAAGTGGAGCATGGTCACAGCTTTACTATTTTCCATTGCGGGAACATTTACGACGATACTTTGGCAAAGAGGTTACACAAAAGTATACACTGATATTAAGTTGCATGGCTGGTGGTATTTACCTGTAAGTCTTGTTGTATTTATGCTGCTTCACGAAACTTATTATTATTGGCTTCACCGCTGGATGCACAAGCCAAAAATTTTTTCTATTGTTCATAAAATTCATCACGACAGTAATATAACTTCTCCATTTACAGCTTTTTCATTTCATCCATTGGAAGGTTTGCTGCAGGCAATATTTTTACCTGTGATACTTATCATTTTACCAATGCATTATTATGTTATAATTATTCAGCTTACTATAATGACAATAAGCAGTGTAATAAATCATCTTGATATAGAGATATATCCAAAAAAATTTAATGAGAATTTTATTGGCAAATGGATAATCGGCGCCACTCACCATTCCTTACATCATAAACAGTTTAAGTATAATTATGGTTTGTATTTTACAATTTGGGATAAAATAAAAAAGACTGAAAGCCCTTTGTATAAACAACTTTATCGAAATGCCACAGAAGCCTTGGCAAAAGATGACGGAAATCTTTCAACTTCTTTATCATTAAAGAAGGTTAACCAATAAATTTTATCCAAGATTATCATTCACTTATTAAGCCTATTTTTTTAGAATGGAGTATAGCTTCTGCACTATGTTCAAAGTAGCAACAGGGAACACCTGCGGATTCTATTTTTTCAACAACTTCTTTAACAGGAATATAATTTTTTTCAAAAGTTTTTCTCAGATAAACAGCGCTTATCTTTCCAGGAAAATGTTCCGCTAATGAAAGATAAATATATGGGTCACGCTGCGAATCATCACCCATCAGAATAAGTTGTTCGTTAGGAAAAGCCTCTACAATACGTACGATCCTCATATACTTTGCTGAGTGTTTGCCCTGGCCTGTGGCAAAAACTTTATGTAACCTTTTTAACTGGCTTAATAAAAATACGCCTTCCGGCAGTTCATATTTTCTTGCAAATTCAATTAAAAATTCATATAAATTCCATTCGCTGCTGGATACATAAAAAAAAGGATTAACAGCGCCAGATTTTATACCTGCATTAGCCAGTAATTTATAATGATTCACCACACCTTCAAACGGTTTACGGCTGTGTGCATTTTTTGTGAGCAACACATATAATCGCCTGCGAAGATGTGAAGAATGTGAAATAAGAAACGTATCGTCAATATCAGAAATGATAGCATATTTATTTTTATCAGGAACATAGATATAACCCTGAGCCTGCGCCATTACTGAATCTTCATTCCATAAATAAAGGTTAACAGTGTACTTTCCCGGAGCAATAATTTTATCTGGGCGCCATTCAAAACGGAAAAATCCATCATCCTCAGATTTGGTTTCATAAGTAAGGCCATCCCATTCGAGCTTTACTATCGCATGCTTATAAGGCTTTACCATAAACAGGCGCAGCATAGAAAAAAAATTGGTAACAAAATTTTTTCTATACGTCTTTCTCGGTAAAGAACTTAGCTTAAGTGCATGACCAAATATTACTAACAGCTGCGGATTTCCATATCCATTATATACTTTTAAAACAGGTTCATTCTTTAACCTGAACCAAAAAAGTAATCTTTTTTTAAAATGATTTACATAAGAAAGTTTCTTTACTTTATGTAATGCAACTGCGTTTTGCATAGCTGGTTTATACATCAAAATAATTTTATGGAGCAAGCCGCTATATTAAAGATATTGTTTGTTATAAATCCTGGCTCAGGTACCAAATCTAAAACAGATTGGGAAACTGTAACACGTGAATTTTTTAAGATTCATAAACATACTATAGAATTTTTTTTACTTACCGGCAATGATGATGCCGTTTCCTTACAATATTGGATAGATAATTATAAGCCGGACCGGGTTGTTGCTGTTGGCGGGGATGGCACAGTATCATTGGTAGCAGAACATTTATTAAACTCTTCCATTGCCATGGGAATATTGCCTGCAGGCTCAGCAAATGGAATGGCAAAGGAATTAAACATCCCCACAACTCCGGATGGGGCGCTGGATGTAATTATTAACGGCAAAATAAAATGCTCAGACCTTATTCATATAAATGAAAAATATTATTGTCTGCATTTAAGTGACCTTGGATTAAATGCACAACTTGTAAAATACTTTGAGGAAGGAAATCTTAGAGGAGAGCTTGGTTACGCAAAATTGGTTTTTAAAGTACTGCTGAGAAAGCAGCGGATGCATGTTACAATCAAAACAGATAAGGACGAAATTTCATCGGAAGCATTTATGGTAGTGGTTGCCAATGCAAGCAAATATGGCACCGGCGCATTAATAAATCCTGAAGGAAATCTGCATGATGGAGTATTTGAAGTAGTATTAGTACGAAAGATCGCCTTTTGGGCAGTCTTGAAAATGTTTTTACAATTCAAAAGATTTAACCCGAAAAAAGTAGAAATATTCCAGACAAAATCTGCTGTTATAAAGGTTAGTAAGAAAGCCCATTTCCAGGTAGACGGGGAATACCTTGGAAAAGCTGATGAGATCAAAGCCACTATTTTACCATCTGTTTTAAATATTTTACTTCCTGAGATTTAATCATTGCTTCAGAATAGATAAGTGTATTTTTTATACATCTAATAAACTTACATGGCTAAAATCATCTCAATTACAGCTCTTTTCCTCTTTAGCATTTTTATTGTTCAAAGCCAGGCAATACAATATCCTTACCCGGTAAAATACTTTACAACAAATATTGAAGATCAAAATTATAACATGGCTTTTATGGATGTAGTGCCTTTGAAACCTAATGGTGAATCGGTAATATTATTTCATGGAAAAAATTTTAACGGCTATTACTGGAAGGATGTAATCTCATTTTTAACCGGCAAAGGCTACCGTGTAATTGCACCTGACCAGATCGGCTGGGGAAAATCATCTAAGCCAAATATTAAGTACACATTTGAAATGCTTGCACGCAATAACAAATTGTTATTAGATTCTTTACAAATTAAAAAAGTAAATGTCATCGGCCATTCAATGGGCGGAATGCTTGCCACAAGGTTTGCATTGCTTTATCCTGAAACCACTGCCAGGCTTATATTAGAAGATCCTTTGGGCCTTGAAGATTATAAAAAGTTTGTGCCTAATACAACGATGGAAGCGCAATACAAAAAGGAATTAAATGCTACTTATGCATCTTACAAAAAGTACCAGATGAATTATTATCCTGAATGGAAGCCCGCTTATGAGCAATATGTGAAAGTACAGGCCGAGCCGCTCAACCACAAAGATTTTCCATCAGTAGCGTGGGTAAATGCGCTCACTTATCAAATGATTTATGACGAGCCTGTGCTGTATGAATTTAATAAACTTACTATGCCGGTACTGCTTATAATCGGGCAGGCGGACCGCACTTTTATAGGCAGAGATACAGTTCCTAAACAAAAACAAAAACTGTATGGTAATTTTCCGGCACTTGCACAAAAGGCGCATCAAAAAATTAAAAATAGTGAGTTGATCGAGCTTCCTGATGTTGGCCACATACCTCATATTCAAAGTACTTTATTGTTTAATTCTTTTGTTTTAAAATTTTTGCAACAGCGATAAATGCAATAATGCCTGCATTATAAGTATTGATTTTTCATAGCTTATTTTACCTATCTTTGATGCTCAATTTTTTTTTAAATTAATAATAATGGACAGTAAAACAACAGGAACCGTAAAGTTTTTCAACACTGAAAAAGGATTCGGTTTTATTAAACATGATGATTCCAATAAGGAAACATTTGTACATGCAAGCGGCTTAATTGATGAGATCAAGGAAAATGATCGTGTAGAATTTGACTTGCAAAACGGGCAAAAAGGCATGAATGCCGTTAATGTGAAACGAATCGGATAACTCTGATATTTTTACAAAGCTTGTAAAGGTTCCATACAAATGGAACCTTTATTTTTTTAACCAATACCTCAAGGAATATCCTCTTTGTTAGACAAAAACTCTCTCTTATAAAACAAGCAATCATAACCCTGGTATAAGCATCGAAACTTTTTTTGCGTACTTTATATATGAATCGCCATATTCAAGCACTAACTTTTTTTCTTCCAGTTTAATACCTAACAGCACATACAACGTTATAATTATAGCGGCTATAAGATTACTCATTAAAGGAAAAAGAAAAAATAAACTCCATATAAATAATAACGTTCCTGAATATAAAGGATGCCTTACATACTTATGCAGGCCCGATTGCTGGAGTGTATTCTTTGCATCAGAATGTTGTATAGCCTGCAATCCGCTCAATTCATAAAAATATTTATTAATACAAATTATCATTATGTAAAGTCCGCCTGATGCGGTAAGTACAGCAATTACATCGATATATATATTTGGCTTGAATAACACCAAACTTTTAATAGAAACCTGGAACCATAAAATGATCACTAAAGTGATAAACGCAAAAATGGAATAGAGCGGCCGGTAAAATTTAAATGCTGATCCCATTGCTTTTTGTATTTGCAATTTAATACCGGCATCAGCAAACACACTATGCAAAATACAGTATGCTAACCAACATCCTAATAACAACCAATGTTCTTTATTCATAAATGCAAATTTCTCAAAAAATTTATTATTCAATACATACCTGGCAATTATATACCTGAAATAATAAGCTTTGTTTGTTAAATGTTTTTATGTAAACTAAATATTAAATCCTGAGACATATATTTGTTGTCCAAAAAATACCTTAATGAAAAAAATTACACTTTTTGCCTCTGCTTTTTTTATTGTCGCCGCCGGGTTTTGCCAGCATTCGGGAAATCTTGTATTAACAAAAGGGCAGAAATATGTGGTTGAAAATAAAATCAACGCGGTGTCTACGCAGGAAGTGGCGGGGCAATCTATGGAATCAAACGCGACTATTACTACTTCAAATAATTTTATAGTTAACAATGTAAAAGATGGCAATTATAACATAACTAACACAATTACAAAAATTACTACAGCAATGAGTGCCATGGGACAAAACATGAATTTTGATTCTGATAAAAAAGAAGATATGGATGGTGAAATGGGCAGCAACATGAAACAAATGATTAACCAGCCAAAGAATGTGGTAGTTGATAAAAAAGGAAATATAGTTTCTGTGGTAAGCGACACAGCAAAGAAAGATTCAGCTGCCGGAATGATGTCAACAATGCTGGGACAATTTATGGGAGATCCTCAAAAAACTGGTTATGGGTTAACGGAAACTTTCATGGTTATTCCTTCTAATGCAAAGCCGGGCCTAAGCTGGACTGATTCATCTTTAGAAAACGGAGTAAAAAGATCAACCATATATACAATTAAAGATATACAGGCAGGAGAAGCCACTATAGATATTTCAGGAACAATAGACTCCGATGTTAAAATGCAAATGCAAGGCATGGACATCAGCAGTAAAACAAACGGAAAAGTAACAGGGCAGGAAATTGTAGATGTGAAAACAGGCGTAATAAAACAAAAAACCACCAACCTTGAAACCAGCGGAAGCATGCAAACAATGGGGCAGGATATTCCAATAAAAACAAAACTTACTTCATTAAGTACGGTAAAAAGTATATAAAAAAATTTATTGAATAGCAAAGCCCTGTTTTCTTTGAGGGCTTTTTTTTTTATTTTAATTACAAGGAGGATTCGGCTGCGTTTGAAATTTTATAAGTAGCAGCATCCTGCACATAAAGTACTACACTTAAATCTTTTTTATCAATGCCTGGCAGCAAGTCAACAGAAATAGAATGTGTTCCTTCAGCAACAAGTGAAATGGTTTTAAAATTTCTAACCACATTATAGTTAGTAAGTTTTACACCAGTGTTTTCGCCGGCTTTTATTTCTGTAGTTATTTTATTTTGAACCAATGCAATGTTTAACAATGAATTATTTACTGCGCCTTGTATAGCAAAATCAACAGTCACTTTATTATCATCGGTTACTACTTTTTTAATATTTAAAACCACATTTGATTCCTGGTTCTCAAATCTTTTAATAGCAGCTGTAATATTACTTTCATCGCTTCCTACAATTTCTTTTTCGCCGTTAATAATGAGCTGAGGTGTATATACACTACTCGATTTTAAAACTCCGGCGTATTTATTTTGCCTTTGAGAAAAAGCTGCGTTGCTAAACGGATCTTTCCATCCGAGGCGATTCCAGTAATCAACATGAAAAGATAAGGCAATCAAATTGTTCATAGCAGCATACTTTCCCAGCAACCGGTCTGCAGGCGGGCAACTGGAGCAGCCCTGTGAAGTAAAAAGCTCAAGAACTGCTATACTGTTTTTTGTTTTTACATTAGTTTTATTAACGCTCAATTTTGATTCATTGCCGGATGTTGATGCGGTACAAAATATAAGCATAAAAGCTGGCAACGATATAAGCAAAACCGAAAAAATTCTTTTCATAAACTTTTTATCAATTTACGGTTATATTTTAAAGTAAGTTTTTATGAGACTAATCTTAACAGAAATACAAAGCGAATTGTATAATTATGTTGCTTTGTTGAATCATTTGAATCAGTCTTTTATTTTTTGCAGAAAAGCAGCACCAAAAAGCTGTCAGTTATAAATTATTAAACTTTAAAAGAATTAAGTTTTTGCAAATCTGTAAGTGAACTTTCAATTAATTTATTTTTGATAAGTGAAATATAAATACCGGCAG
The DNA here is from genome assembly GCA_964236235.1 of uncultured Chitinophagaceae bacterium. Taxonomy (GTDB): domain Bacteria; phylum Bacteroidota; class Bacteroidia; order Chitinophagales; family Chitinophagaceae; genus Ginsengibacter. Next base: position 33,486 of record CAXSDW010000002.1, on the reverse strand, counting down.
CATTTTGCTTATTACTTATTCTGGATTATTTATTTTGTAATAAGTAAAGGTGTCTTCCTGGTTTATCATCATGCAAAAACTGCCTTGCTTACTGCCGGGGAAATAGCAGGTGTTTTTTTACATGGACTTTACCTTGATGCATCTTTTAGTGCATACTTATGCATAATACCTTTCTTCCTGTTTTTTTTACAAACTGTTTTTAAGAACCTGGGAATACAAAAAATTATTTCAGTCTATACCATCTTTTTTGTGCTCTTACTTAACCTTGTAACCATTGCTGATCTTGAGTTATACAAAGCCTGGGGTTATAGATTAGACTCAACTGTTTTACAATATTTTACTTCTCCTGCAGAGATGATTGCATCGTCTGCATCTTCACCGGTTATCTTATTGCTGTTTATTTTTATTTTATTGAATGCTATTTTCATTTGTCTTTATATTGGTGTTTTCAATAAATTTATTTCATCACCTGTAAAGTCAGTAAAAATTGTACCTGCATTTATTTCTCTGTTCTTATTAGTTTTTTTGTTCGTTCCCATAAGAGGTGGCTTTCAACTGATTCCAATTAATCAAAGTAATGTTTACTTTTCTGATAAAATGTTTGCAAATCACGCTGCAGTAAATGTGGGTTGGAATTTTTTCAACTCTGTAATAGGTAAAGATTTTAACAAGAAAAATCCGTATGTATATTTCAGCGATGCAGAAGCCCGTAAAAGGGTTGATTCATTATATGCAAACAGTGCATATGTGCCACCACAACTGCTTACTTTACAAAGACCGAACATTATCTTTATTATTTTAGAAAGCTTTACAGCAAAATTTGTCGGTTGCCTCGGCGGAGAACCAGGCGTAACACCTAACCTCGATAAGATTGCAAAAGAAGGAATGTTATTCACACATATTTACGCCAGCGGAGAAAGAAGTGAAAAAGGCCTGGTAGCATTACTAAGCGGTTATCCCACACAGACAACAATTTCTATAATTAAATGGCCTTCAAAAACAGAAGGCCTTCCACACTTAAACAGGATATTGAAACAGCAGGGTTATCATTCCAGTTATTATTATGGTGGTGAACTTGCCTTTGCCAATATTAAATCGTACCTGTTAAATGCAGGCTACGACAGGCTTATAAGCAAATATGATTTCGATAAAAAAGATTATAATTCAAAATGGGGCGTTCACGATCATGTGTTACTAAACAACTTTCTTATTGATCTTAAAACGGAAAAGCAACCTTTTTTTACAACACTATTTACCCTTAGCAGCCACGAACCTTATGAAATACCAACCAGGCCTAAGTTTGAAGGAACTGATGAAACTACTAAGTTTAAAAATTCATTTAATTACACTGACGGAGTGATTGGCAATTTTATAGAACAGGCAAAACATCAGCAATGGTGGGATAGTACCTTAATAATAATGGTCGCAGATCACGGGCATCGCCTGCCTGGCAATGATCCCAGCGACAGGCCAACTAAATTCAGGATTCCATTGATACTAACCGGCGGCGCATTAAAATTAAAAGGCCATGTAAATAATTCAATTGGCTCACAAACAGATATTGCTTACACTCTTTTACAACAGATGGGTTTGCCAAATGCAAATTTTAAATGGAGTAAAAACCTGCTTGATACCTCTGCGCAGCAATTTGCTTTTTATATTTTTAATGACGGCTTTGGATTTGTAACCCCGGCAGGAGCTGTAACTTATGACAATGTTTCCAAACAAATTATTTATAAAGATAGTAACGTAAATGATGAACAATTAAATAATGGAAAGGCTTACATGCAGAGCTCTTTCCGGGATTATTTAAAAAGATAGTTATGTTCTTTTAAGGTGTAACTGCCAATAGAAAAAAGCCAATACTCCGCAAACAATTCCAATGATCATCCACAGGTTTTTATAGCCAAACTTTTCTGCCACTAATGAGCCTATAAGCGGGCCTGCAGCCTGCGCTGATGCCCATGCTACACTAAACAAAGCAGCATATTGTCCGCGGTTGTTTGCCTGTGTTCTTAATACCCAGTAAGAGTTCATAAAAGGCATAGAAAGAATTTCACCAATAGTTATTAAAAGCATAGCAATAATAGCCAACATTGCATAACTGATGAACCATACATTTAATAATACGTAAGACAAGCCTATTAATATAACACCTGCAGAAATAAAATGAAGGTGTGGTCTTTTTCCTTCAAGTTTAAAAATAATTATCATCTCAAAAAAGGCAATTATCAATCCGTTCATTGCCATTATAAGACCTATGAATAATACAGTAAGATGAAATTCAACTTTATAAAAAACCGGAAGAGTAGTGAACATTTGAAAAAAACACATGGCAAATACAAATACCATTGCTATAAAGATCAAATAGGTAACATCTTTATACGCAGAATTGAACAAAACTTCTTTATCATGTTTTTTTACTTGTGTTTCTACATTACGTGAAGGCGCAAGAAATAAATACAATAAAATAGCTGCGCTAATATTGGTAATGCCATCAACCCAAAATAAAAGAGAATAATTATAAGTAGCAATAATACCTCCCAAAGCGCCGCCCAGCGCCCATCCTATATTAATAGCCAGCCTGTTTAATGAGTATGATCTTGTTCTGTTTTCTTCTTTACTATAGTGCGCTACTGCCACTGAATTAGCAGGACGAAAAGCTTCATTAACCAAAGCAAGAAAAAATGTACACACACAAATTGCAAGGTAAGAGCGCATTTGTCCGAGGATAATAAACATCATTCCTCCTCCTGTGAGAGTAACAATCTGGATATAATAGTAGCCAACTTTATCAGTTAGTTTGCCGCCAATCAACGCACCCATAATTGCACCAACACCAAAAATACTCATCACAAAACCAGCCTTGCTAATACCAACACCCATGTGCTGTGTAAGATACATGGTCATGAAAGGCACCACCATAGTGCCGCTTCTATTTATCAGCATTACCAATGCAAGCCACCACGTACTTTTAGAAAGGCCGCCATAAGCATTTTTATATAAAGAAATCGTTTTTGCGATCATACAACTGCTGAATAATTTATACTTATAAAAATGCCTGAAAGTATGAAGCAGATAAGAGTTAGCAATAATGATAATCACATTAATTGAAACGCATCGGTTTTAGGAATAAGATCAAAAGCCTTAAAGAAAATCGCAGGAGGCATCGCTAACTTTCTTTTTTGAGTATCTAACCATGCGCCATCAACAGTAATTATTGCAGCAGGTATTTCATCTTTCTTTACATAATGCACCATGCTCCACCGTGAAAAATCTTTTTTTAATTTATCTAATTTTATGTTGATGGTAACCTTATTACCAAAGCGAATTTCTTTTTTAAAAATGCATTCTTCTCTAAACAATATTGGACCGATATTATGTTGCACCATTAACTGCGGCGTAATGCCATTTTGAGTTAAAAAAGTCATACGTATGTAAGCCCCTAAATCATAATAAACTGAATGCCGTAAATGAAAATTAGGATCAAGATCGCTCCAGCGTACTTCAATAGATTGTATAAATTCGTTCATAAAAATATTATTGAACAAATGTAAGGAAGAGATAGAAATGTGAGATGTCAGATGTCAGAAGCCAGAGATCAAATTTTTTATAAAGATTTCTTTTGCTTAATCAAGACAGCGGCGAGAAGATCAGCCCATCTTTTATATTGTTTACCCGAAGGATGAAGTCCATCAGGCGCAATTAAATCTGCATCAGTTGCGGCCTCTTTTGATATCGGAGTTATGTCAATGTAATTAACACCTGCCTGTAAAGAGATCATTTTATTAACAGAATTAAATGCATCAATTTCTTTTACAATCGTTGCTGTATCTGAGTTACGGGCAAATGGCGTAACACTATAATCCGGGATTGATAAAACAAATACATGGCTTTTATTATTTGCAGCATAGGTTATGGAACGATTTAATAATAATGTAAATTCTTTTTTATATTCATCAATATTTCTATGTTGGTATTGATTATTTACACCAATCAATAATGTAACAATCGAGTAATTACTTTGTAAAGGTTCCAGGTTTAAGGCATTAATAAGGTCACCGGTTGACCAGCCGGTAATAGCTATTATTTTGGGATCACCTATATGAATATCTTCATTTTTTAATAATTGAATAGTTTGATTTGGGAATCTTTCTGTGTCAGCAACTGCTTCTCCTATAGTATAAGAATCTCCTAATGCTAAAAATGTTTTTATTGTATCCGTATTAAGCCGCGACGAGACATCTTTTTCCACACCATTTTGTTTACTGCATGAATGTACAGTGGCAAAAATAAACGCAAATAATATTACAGATATAAGTGTGCGTATATAAATTTTCAAAATAAATTTATTAGATGTACGATAAATTATTACAATAAGTTTCGCTTCGTTTAACCACAATAAGCCTAATAGAAAACATTAAAAAAACAATTTCTTATTTTTGTAAACTTAATATTTAATTGCCCGATAGTATAACGGTAGTACAGCAGATTCTGATTCTGCTTGTCTTGGTTCGAATCCAGGTCGGGTAACTAACATCAATGAAAGCATTGACTGCATTACCTTTTAAAGCTTTTTAACCTATGCTAACCATCCTAACAGTATAATAGCTAAGTGCGAAAATTATAGATAATTATGGCTCATATCCATTAGGCAGCCTGGTAGCTATTCTCTCCCACCATCCCCAAAAACCCTGCATATACAAATCAATATTATTAAAATAACCATTCTCATTTATTTCAAGGGGAATGTCATACATCAGGGTTAATTCTGTACTTGGATATATGCGTTGGCTGGCGTTATCAGCAGAATAACTACCCGGATACAATTTATTTTTGTATGCAGTATACTCCGGCGGTTCTTTTGTTTTGATATAAGTGACTTGTAAATAATCATTAAAGCGCAAAAGCACAGTAGCGCTGTCGGTGTGGCTGGCTATATCTTTAAAAGTTAAAAGTTCAAGATGCAGGTTCCCTGTTCTGTCATCCTGAGCAAGTACCCGGTGATAATACATCAGCGAATCTTTGTCAATACTTTTTTCTATCAATTTATTAATGGCATTGTCTTTCATTTCTTCATCGCCTGATGAGTCCTTAATCTTTAAAAAACTTTCTTTAAAAAGCGCCTGTACTCTTTGCTTCTCAGGGTTTACATTTTTTTCAATTACCCTCACCTGGAAGCCTTCGTTCTTTAAATTTTGAGCATACAAGGCCCGCAAAAAATGTGTAAGCGATAATAAATAAGCTCCTGCTCTATTTTGCTTCCACTCCAGTTCCTGATCTTCTGTTCCCTGTATTTCAGTAAATAAAGAATATACCTGGTAGTCAACATTTTTAGTTGAAATGTCATACGTGAAATTTATCATCGTAACAGCAATATTATAGCCCAGCGATTTATTTTCAATAAGAAGCGGTTCGCCTGCATAAGCGTGAAGCTGGTTTGTTTTCTTGTTGTAAATAAACTGTATTACATCTTTGTTGGTAATATCGCAATGCTTTGCATAAGAAGATGTGCCGATAAAGGCAGTTATAAATGTATTTCCCCATTTCTTCCAGCCACGTTTATCATAATTGCCCAGCATAATTGTTGATAGGTCTATGCTTTGCAACCGAAGCCTTATAATATAGCGTTTGTTTCGTGCCGCAGCAGGTATTACAACTGATGTCACTTCATAACCTATAAAAGAAACAACTATTTCTACATTGCCGCCGGGCACTTTATTTAGCACAAATGCGCCTTTGGCATCTGTGTTATCGCCAATGGTAGTATTGGTTATAAATACACTTGCGCCCTGTAATGGTTCACCTTTTTCTGATACTACTTTTCCTGAAATCATTTGCTGGCAAAAGGTTAGCAACGGCTGGCAAACCATTAAAAGAAAAAGGATACGTTTCATGCAAGATTAATAGCGGATATTATTTTACCTGGTAAGAAAAAGATGCACTTCCCGGCTTGCCATCGTCAGAAAGGCCTTCTATCACTACATTGTAAGTAGCCGCATTCTCTCCGTTATAAAAATCAATTGCAGCCTTTCCGTCATCATCCGTTTTTATATAAGGCTGCCAGTAAATTGTGCTCCGCAGATCTGGCATTGTTTCGTTACCTGATGTGTGGCTGTAATCCGGTGAGTAAAATTTACGGCTTATGGAATATCCCTGTACAGTTCTTAAAACCACATTGCTTTTTGTATCCATTGATGGTTTCTTATCTGCATCAGCATCATAATCTATGCCACCGTGCCTGGTAGTTATTACCAGTACACCGCCGGCTGCTCTTGTGCCATATGATGACAAATAAGCGCCACTGCGAAGTACCTCGATACTTTGTATGTCCCGGGCCGGAATGTTACGTATATCTAATCCCTGGGCGCCACTAATGTTCATGCCATCTAATATTACTAACATTGGTGCACCCATCCCCAGGGAAGAAAAAGGTTGTAGTAAATAAGTTGGATTTCTGCTATCCATGCCGTAAGCTAATACATACTTAAATATAACACCGGTAAGCTTTCCGGGCAGGCATTGAGCCAGTTCTGAGCAATTTCGCAAATCTTCGTAAGTAATTATCTGGTCTGCATGACCGGGGCCGTTTAAGTTTGCAGAAGGCGCCACTGCTTCCTGGGTTCTTGTAAGTTTTTTCGTGGTTATAATTACTTCCTTCAGCGTGTGTTTGTCTTGCAGCAGTCCATTCTTTTTCATTTCATCAAAGCGATGCGCACTCTGTACAAGATAAGGTTGCATCATAATTGCAGAGGCCTGTTTTGCTTCATAAAAGTTTTTATTATTGGTAACAGGCGGAGGAGAAAAGTTGTTCAGTTTAATCTGCACATCTTTGCCGCCATCTTCTTTAGCTACCTGTAATACAAATGGTTTGTCATCCTCAAAATCCAGCTCATCAAATGTAAAAGTTCCATCAGCAGCAGTTAAAGTATCAAGTACATAACCCGGGCCTTTCTTTGAGATTAAATTCACCTTTTTATGCGCTATGGGTTCTCCTTTAGCCGACAGCACCTTGCCGCTGATTACCAAACTTTTTTCTATGGCAAATGATCTGTCAGGATATTTATCCGCTAAAATTTCTTTCCAGATAAATCTTCGCCATCCTTGTGTGAGTAATAAATTATCCAGTGCTGTAGCTTTGTCATTGTTGACGTCTGTAAAGTAATAACCGGGATTTTCAATGTAGCCTTTCATATCTGAGGTAAGCAAAAGATTTGAAAGAACAGACTGCCTGTTGCTGTTATCATTCGGTATTGCATTACCATCTGTAACCGCAATAGAAAAATTTCCCGTGACAGGATTCCCTTTATTATCTTTTACAGTAAGCATCATTTTAACATGCTCTTTTCTATTGTAAAAATTGTTATCTAATGACATTTTGATATTGAGCTGATCATGATGGTTGATAAACACGAGGCGCTCCGCAACCGGCTGTGCAGCTGCATTAAACAAAGTAAATTGTACAATACCCGTAGGAAACTTTTTCTTTGATATAATTGAGGAAGCATTGCCGTTATTTAAAGGAAGAGTTGCAGCATATTGCATCCTGTTATTGCATTGCGCAACTAACGTTACATCTTCTGAAGGAGTCTGTTGTTTAGCTGTAATATTAATTTTTACCTGTTCCGGATCAGCGTTATCTGCAGCAAGCACATAACCATATTCTTCTGCTTTTGGCAGTTCGGCATTTTCTGTAGTGCCATTTTCGTAATGCAACACTGCATGGTAAGAATGATTTGATTCAGGCGTAAATATAAAGCTTCCCATTCCTGCAAAGTCTGACTTAAAAGTAACCACATTTACAGAGGTTTCGTCTGTTACTTCTCCTGAAACATTTATTCCTGATCCATCAACGGAAATTGCTTTAAACCCAATCCTGGCCGGTATTCCATTTACCATTTGTCCACCCTCAGGAAAAAAATCGATGCGATGATTTGCAGCGGGCAGTTCAAATTTAATTACTTTGATAAACGTTGTTTTATTATCGAGCCTTACGTGAGTTGTTATTTCTGCTGGTTGATTATTTATTGAATGTATACCCGCAAAACTGATAAGCAATTTTCCGTTATCATCAGTTTTAGCTTTTCCTTTTTGTACTTCCTTTTTATTTATAGCGATATTATAATTTACCTCTTTGCCGGCGACATGGTATCCACGCAGTGACTTAAAAATAATAACAGCTGTATCATTGTCTTTATTTGCTGCAGCATTAAATTTAAAAGTGGCACTTGTAACAATGTCGTTTGTAAGTGCATTACCCACAGTAATAACCTCATCAAAAAAATAACTCTCATCAAAATTGCGCATCCAGTTAGTGTAAGATCTTATTTTGTAAATGCCTTCAGGCAGCGAATCATTAAGTACTATTGTGCCCCAGGCCACGCCGTCTGTTACAGGCCTGCGCAGCGTTTGCTGAATATTATTATTCTCATCAATCACATCAACATATAAAATATTACTTATGGCAGAAGGTAAATTCTTTTCAGCATTTACCACATATGCTTTAAAGTAAATAGTATCACCAATGGAATAGCAGGGTTTATCTAAATGCAAATGGATTTTTTCCTGGGGATAAGTTTTCCTGAATTTTTCCAAGGCCTGTGTTATTGTTTTTATGTTATCATTTGCAATAAAGGCATAACTGTATAGCAATAAAACAGGTAAGAACAGGCATAGCAATCTCTTAATCATATGGCATTATTTAAAAGCAGTTAAGCGTTGCGAAGAAAATAAAAATAAGAAATTGTGTATTAATTAAATCAAGAGGTAAGATAATAAAATATTAATCAGGTTATATTTACAAACACAATCTTTGGTTGCTTATTTCCCGGTGCTTTAAACCTAACAATACAAAAACTATGAAAAAAATACTTTGTTTATTTATACCTGTTACATTGCTTACTGCAGCAGCTTCTGCACAATTTTTAGGGCAGAATAATGTTATGAAGGCAGGTGGAAATTTTAGCCAATATCTTACGCAAACGATGATGAAGAAAATTGATGCAAGTGCTACAAAAGAAGGCGTTATAAACACATTTAATAATACAGAAAACACAAAAGGCACACGTTTTTTATTTGATATATGGGTAAGTGGCGACAGTGTTTTTGACACACGGGGCAACTACATAAATACTACATCATTTTTGTTTAACCTGGACAAAATGAGCGGTAACCTGCTGGTAACGCAGGATAAAATAAATATAATGTCTGTGGCGCCAACAGGCATCAATTCTTTTATGCTGAAAAATAACCCCAATCTGTATCTTTTTGAACATGTAAAGGCAATTGACTCTACCAGGTTCTTTTTAGCGCTTGAGAAGAACGATGCCGGATATTCACTTTATAAACAGTTTGCAGTAAAGTTTACAGCAGCTAATTTTCGCAGTGATGGCGTTATCCAAACAGGTAATGATTACAATGAATATAAAGATGAAAGCCAATACTATATTGTTGGTAAAAGTTCTGCTGCACAAATTAGCTTTAAACCAAAATCAATAAAAGCTGCATTGGAGAAAGACAAGGAAAAAGTGGATACTTATTTCCGCCAGCATAAAGGTGATACTATTGATGAAGCTTTTTTAATAAGCTTAACCAGGTATTTAAATCAATAGTTTAGGAGGCAGGCGAGATATATGTTGATTGCTTAAGTAATTTAAGTACCTGCTCACTTGTGTAATCTAATGATAAAATAATACCAAAAACCAGGATTGAAGGGAAGCAACTACTTATAGGAATGTTACAAAATTTTAATAATAGATAATAAGCTAATATCTTTTATCCTCCTGTCAATCCTTTGAATTCTGTAATCATGGTTCACTACTTATACATCATTTGATAATATTCATCTGCCATCCTGTTGCTGTCAAATTGAAATTGAACATCTCTCATTCCATTTTTTACCACTTGTCTCCAGGTTTCCCTGTTATCGTAATATAATGGCAAAATCTCGTTTTCAAGTATCTCGTAAATTTTATTAAGATCATACTCATCCAGTTCCTGCACACGCATGTGATCATAATCAGCCGGCGGCACTACAAATCCATTATTTCCATGATTAATAAATTCCGGTATCCATCCATCGTTGGTGCTAAAGTTTACAGCGCCATTCATAGCAGCAGTCATGCCACTTGTTCCGCTGGCTTCGCGGGGCACACGGGGATTATTTAACCAGATATCAGCTGCCTGCTTTAATCTCTTACTCAATGCCAGTTCATAGCCGATACATACTGCCACATTTCTGTATTGCTTGCTTAAATGTACAAGCTGGTTAAAATCGGAAATTGCCGGATAGTCCAGCGGGTAAGGCTTACCAGCCCATATAATCTGCACAGGATATTTCTTATTATTAAGCAATGCTTCAAAGCGTTTATGATCGCGGGTAATAAGTTCTGCTCTTTTATAACCGGCAAACCGGCGTGCCCACACGATCGTAAGAACATTTTCATCCATTAATTTTCCTGTCTGATCGGCCACTATATCCAGCGCCCTTTTTTTCAGGTAACGTTTCCTGTCATCAAACCATGCATCATTTTGATCTTCTTTAGCTTTATATAATTGCTTATCCGCCCAATACCGCCAGTTTTGTGCATTGGTGATCGCTTTTATTTCACAAATACCTTCATACCTGCCCCACATCCGGCGACTTACTTCTCCATGCAATTGTGATACACCATTAGCCAGCTTTGCCATGCGCAAAGCCGCAAGTGAATGATTAAAAAGATCATCTGTTATACCTGTTATCCTTCTTACCTCATCCAATGGCATTCCGCAGAAATAACTCATTTTTTCACACAGGTACATGTCATGTTTTTCATTACCTGCTTCTTCAGGTGTATGAGTTGTAAACACAAGACGTTTTTTTACATCTTCCCCGTTTCCAAATTTTCGGTATAAATAAAACGCTGCACTGATGGCATGCGCTTCATTCATATGATAAATATCAGGATTGAAACCAATCAAATCCATAAGTGTAGCACCACCCACACCCAGCAATATAAACTGAGCAACCTTTGTGGCTACGTTTCCATCATATAAGCGATGTGATATAGTTTGTGAAACATAATCATTCTCAGGTAAATCTGTACTTAAAAGAAATAAGGGAGCAGTTTTAAATGTTTCGGGATTAAGATAATAAGCTTTAACCCAAACCGGGTGATCATGAATAATAATAGAAAATTTTATACCTGTATCTTCAAGAAAGTTATAAATTTTCTCATTCCACTGAACCTGCAATGTCTGGTCCTGGTTTCTTGCCTGATCATAGTAACCATATTTCCACAGAATCCCTATCCCAACAAGGTTTTGCTTTAATTCATAAACGCTTCGCAAATGAGATCCGGAGAGGTAACCTAAGCCGCCGCTATATATTTTAAGTGGCTGATGAATAGCAAATTCCATGGAGAAGTAGGCGACTCTTTTTGCATATAAATCATTAACAGGATATGGTACTTTGTAATTTTCGAATGTCATAATTTTCCTTGCTTTTCAGTAAAATAAGTGCGCAATATAAATTGAAAAAAATTAAAACGGATTTCGAAATTATTTATTATATATGCGCATTGCAGTTTACGTATGCACAATAGCCGTTGCTTCTATTTCAATCAGCAAACCGGGGTTGATTAACCTTTTTACTTCAACCATAGTAGCAACAGGTTTTATGTTCTTAAAAAATTCACCATGCGCTTTAGCCACAAGTTCCCAATCATCAATATTTATCACAAACATTCTTGTACGCACCACATCATTTAAACCAGCATTTAAATCTTTAAGTGCCTGCTTTATTTTTTCAAAAATAAAAACCGCCTGTTCATACACATTTCCTTCTCCTACTATTGTATCTCCTTCAACTGCAGTTGTTCCGGCTACTTCAATGGTATTATTTATGCGTATTGCCCTGCAATAACCAACCACATCTTCCCAGTGAGAACCCGATGATATTCTTTTCACTATTTCGGTCATAAAAAACTTTTAAATAAAATTATAAAAAATTAAATTTAGATTTGTCTAAATTTAATTTTAGACTATGGTATTATCTGTTACAGAAGAAAATTACATAAAAGGCATTTATCATTTGCAGGCAAAAAAAGGCGTGGCAAACACTAATGACCTGGCTGCAATGCTAAATACCAAAGCAGCGTCTGTAAGTGATATGCTGGCAAAACTGAAAGCAAAAAAAATGCTTACGTACGAAAAGTACCACGGATTTAAGCTGAATGAAACCGGAAATAAAATAGCATTAATCGTTTTAAGAAGACACAGACTGTGGGAATATTTTCTTGTTACTAAATTAGGCATTGGCTGGGACAAAGTGCATGCTATAGCAGAAGAACTGGAGCATGTAAGCAGTAACGAGCTCATAAAAAAATTAGATAAATACCTTGGCACTCCCAAAATAGATCCGCATGGCGACCCTATACCAGATACTAACGGAGAACTTCCCGTTATTAAACAAATTAATTTATACGAGCTTGCCGTAAAAGCACAGGGAATTGTAAGCTCAGTAAGCAATCAATCTTCACAAATGCTGGAAATGCTCAACCATTATGGCATCGCTATCGGCACAAAGATCTCAGTAAACAGGATTTTTAATTTTGATAACTCACTGGAAATAAAAGTTTCCAGGCAGCCTCTATGTATTATCAGTGAACAGGTAGCAAAAAATATTTTCGTGTTTCATGATTAACAGAACAATAAATGACACTTCCTTAAGTGAAGTACATGAGAGTGTGGATACAAAAAAACACATCGGGTGGAAAAGAATATTTTCTTTCCTGGGCCCGGCGTACCTGGTGAGTGTTGGCTACATGGACCCGGGTAACTGGGCAACAGATCTTGCAGGCGGAAGTAAATTCGGATATGCACTTATCTGGGTTTTATTAATGAGCAATTTGATGGCATTACTTTTACAAGGTTTATCTGCAAGATTAGGTATCGTAAGAGGCCGCGATCTTGCGCAGGCAAACAGGGAGGCTTACCCAAGAATTGTAAATCTTACACTTTATATCCTGGCGGAAATTGCCATTGCAGCATGCGATCTTGCTGAAGTATTAGGAATGGCTATTGGCATTCAATTGCTCACGGGACTGCCACTAATATGGGGCGTTTCTCTTACCGTATTAGATACTTTTTTGTTGCTTTATCTGCAAAGGCTTGGCATGCGCAAAATGGAAGCTTTTATTATTACACTTGTAGCAATAGTTGCCATATGTTTTCTTATCGAAATTTTACTGGCTAAGCCTGATATTAAAGAAGTAGCCGGAGGGTTTATACCAACTCTCCCCGGCAGCGAAGCATTGTATATTGCCATCGGCATTATAGGCGCAACGGTAATGCCACACAATCTTTACCTGCACTCAGCATTAGTGCAAACGAGAAAGATAAACAGAACTGACACAGGTATTAAACAAGCTTTAAAATTTAATACTATTGATACAACTATAGCGCTTAACATTGCCTTTCTTGTAAATGCGGCCATCCTTATTTTAGCAGCAACTGTATTTTTTAAAACGGGTAATTCGAATGTGGCGGAAATTAAGGAAGCATATAGATTATTGCCGGGTTTTCTTGGAAACTTTGCTCCCAAGCTTTTTGCGATTGCACTTATTGCAGCAGGCCAAAGTTCTACCATAACAGGCACGCTGGCCGGGCAAATTATAATGGAAGGCTATCTTAGATTACGCATCAATCCTTTAATGAGGAGATTGCTTACCAGGCTGCTCGCCATAGTACCTGCTTTGTTGGTCATAATTATTTACGGAGATAATAAGGTAGATGATCTGCTGGTATTAAGCCAGGTCATTTTAAGTCTTCAATTGGGTTTTGCAATTATACCATTGATACATTTTGTAAGTGATAAAAGCACGATGGGAATTTTTGCTATTAAGCCTCATATAAAAATTTTTGCGTGGGTTGTTGCATCAGTTTTAATATTTCTTAATTGTAAAATGCTGATAAATGAAGTAGCCGGAATTTTTGATAGCACACATCTTCTCCAGAAAGTATTAATTATTATTACGGGAGTTTTATTTGCATCTTTATTGGTGTACATAATTATCCAGCCTTTTATCCAACCGAGAAAAAAATTGTCTTCTATACAAATTCATCCTGACATGAGGAACTTACAGGATATTGCAATACCCGAATTGAAGAAGATTGCTGTTGCGCTGGATTTTAGTGAAAATGACAATAAGCTTATCGCCTATGCCATGAGCCAGGGAAATAAGAACACCACGTTTGTGTTATTGCATATTGTGGAAAGTGCTTCTGCTAAATTATTAGGCAAAGAAAGTGATGATTTTGAAACAAGAAAAGATACACAACAGATGGAGTTTTATGTGCTAAATTTAAAAGATATAAAAGTACAGGCGGAAGGTTATTTAGGTTTTAGAAACAGGGCAAAAGAAATTGTAAGAATAGTAAAAGATACAGAAGCTGATATGCTTGTAATTGGTGCCCATGGCCACACTGGCTTAAAAGATCTGCTGTATGGAGAAACTGTAAATACAGTAAGACATGAACTAAAAATCCCTGTATTGGTAGTGCATTTATAAACTGATTATTTATATCTGACTGCTGATTTCTGATAGCTGATATCTGATAGCTCACAGCTGATTTCTGATAGCAGTATTATAAAGCTTTTACTTCCTTCTCTATCTCAGCATTCCATCTCAACTGTTCCTTAGTGTTGATGCTGTGTTGTGTTTCATCATCATACTTTTTTTGAAAAACATTATTTTCTTCAAATACTTCATTAAAAATAGACGGCAATAATTTATTGTAATTATTAACTGTAAAATCTGCTTTTAATAATTCATCATAAAACTTTTGGGCATATAGTCTTGTGATGTCAAAGTGATGTTGCTCGTGCAAAAGATGATAGTCAGAATGAATAGCAGGCTTTTTCCATGAATTGTGCTTACTAAAAAAAGTAAAAACGTTTATGTATAAATAAATATTATTGTTAACCATATTCATCTTTGCATTAAATGCAAATCCTGATGCAGTTATTGCCCCTCCCGGACTATTATTATCAGGCACACCTTGAAAATCAGCCCATGTAACCGGACGGTTTATATCATAATAAATGGTATCATTTTGTGGTGAAGCCACTTTGTTATCCATAGAAACTTTTACAACAATTTTTTGCGTGAAACCAAATGCGAAACTCAATAACATTAAAACCGATACAACTATCTTTTTACCCATATCATTTGTGAATTGAATATCTATTGAATGCAAAAATGATGACAAGAATTTATATAAAAAGTTAAATGCAAAACTGAGCAAGTAAATAAACGAAAGATGATAATTAAACGGTTTTTTTATTGTGTTCCATTAACTCATAAGCTTTATTTACAATGTTGTTAATGTCTTGTTTATTCATGCAATTAAAATGTATTAACGGGCATCTTTTTCTCCCGTATTTACTGCATGGCTGGCACCATAATCCGGACACTAATATATTTTCATAAATTTTTCCGTTATAATTTTTAAGGAAAATATCTCCGTAGAATGGCTCTACATCAAGCTTTGGAGAAGTGCTGCCCCAAATGGCCAGCGTAGGTTTTTTGAAAGCAGAAGCAATATACTGCAGACCTGTATCATTGGAAATTACAAGTATTGATCGTCTTACAAGATCAGCAGATTCGTTCAAATTAAATTTACCGCAGGCGTTATAAACTTTTATCGGGTCAATTTCAGCTACCATTTTTCCCTGCTGCACATCCTCTTTTCCGCCAATAAGAATAATTGGATAAGCAAGCTTACTGCACAGTTCTTTTAATTTATATACAGGTAATTTTTTTGTAAAATAAGTGGCGCCAATCACGATAGCAATAAAGCCGGCCAAATGAGAAGTTGGTATATCACTTTCCGGAACACGATCACTATCAGGAATAAAATAATCAAGCCCTAAGCCATCATCTTTTACACCGAAACTTTTAACCGTTTCAAGGCTTCGCTTTGTGATATGGATGCCAGGCATAAGATTGATATGCAACTTTGTAAGAAAAAACTTTTCAATATTTAATTTATCAATTGTGAAAGATTTTTTCTTCAATATCCTTTTTACTTTGTTAGATCGAAAATTATTATGCAGATCAATAATGTAATCATAATCTTCCCGTTTTAATTCATTAATTACCTTATTAAGATCATCTTCATAATAAAAAAATTTATCAATATAAGGATTTGATGCAGTAACAATCTTAAAAGAAAGCTTTGTAAGAAAATGTACTTCAGCAGAAGGCACTTGTTTCTTTAAACAGCGCATAACAGGCGATGCAAGCACAATATCACCAATTGATGAAAACCGAATGACCAGAAACTTCATACCATGAAATTGCAGTGTTTTACAAAAACTTATTCTTCGATATAATTTAAATCTTTATGAAAAGTTTCTTCAGTAAAATAATAGGCAACTAATGTAACCACCATAACTATTACGGCTGTAACAATCCCGCTTTTAATGATTGTCCATTGCCAGTTTTTCTGAAAAAGATTAAGAAATAAAAGATTGATCAAAGGCAACGATCCTCTTACCATATTAGGAACTGTAGTAGCGGATGTAGCTCTTAAATTAGTGCCAAATTGTTCTGCTCCCATAGTAATAAAAATTGCCCAATAACCGGTGCTGAAGCCAAGTGCAGCACAAATAAAGTACATCGAGTTATTTGAATTATTTAAACTGCTAAAGAAAACAACAATACACGCTATAGAGATTATATAAAAGATGAGCAGCGCTTTTTTGCGGCTCTTAAAATATTGACTTACCAAACCAATCGCTATGTCGCCAATTGAAATCCCTACATACGCAAACATAATTGAGCGGCCCGAGTCAAGCGTTGTGCTGCCAAACATTGCTTTTGCAAAACGATCGCTTTGATTTACAATGATGCCTATTATATACCATGTAGGCAAGCCGATAAGAATTGCAAGAATATATTTTTTAAAACGTGTAGCATTTGAAAAGAATAATAAAAAGTTTCCTCTTGAAATATTTTTTTCTTTAATCATATTAAACATGCCTGATTCAACTACACTGATGCGAAGAAAGAGCAACAATAACCCCAGGCAGCCGCCGATTTTATAACACAGTCTCCAGTCATTTGTAAACTGGTAAGTAAAGTAAGCCAATACAGCGCCACTCAATCCGACGCTGGCAACCATAGATGTTCCAAGCCCTCTTTTTTCTTTGGGCAACATCTCGCTAACAAGCGTAATACCGGCACCCAATTCACCCGCTAACCCAACACCTGCAATAAACCGGCACCATGCATATTGATCAACAGTATGTATAAAGCCTGTAACAAAATTTGCAGCAGAATATAAAATGATGGACCCAAACAACACTGATAATCTTCCTTTTTTATCAGCTAAAACTCCCCATATAATTCCGCCCAAAAGCAAGCCAACCATTTGCCAGTTAATAACCTTTGTGCTATCTGCGAGTATTGTTGCATCTGTTGCACCAACACCCAGCATGCTTGATTTTTTTACTATAGTAAATAACAAAAGGTCGTATATATCTACAAAGTAACCTAATGCGGCAACGATAACCGGAAGAGAAAAAATGCCAAATCTTTTTTGAATAAGACTCATATTATTCAGCTTTGGAAATGCCGGATGAAGTTCTTTTTCTGCTAAAAAATAATTTCCAAATTACAGGGAATGTGGTAAGTATTACAATTCCCAGTACTATTATTTCAAGATGTTCTTTCAGATCAAAGTGAAATTCTTTATAAATAAGCCTTTGTAAAAAATGTCCTGCTATTAACATGCTGCCTACCCAAAGCATACTTCCAACGATGTTGTAGTAAGCAAATTTCTTTTTATCCATGTCAACAATGCCGGCTACAATTGGCGCAAATGTGCGAACAAGCGGAACAAATCTTGCGATTATAATTGCACTGCCTCCATTTTTATCATAAAAATCATGAGCCTGCCTGAGGTATTTTTTCTTAAAGAAAAAAGTATCTTTTCTTTGGTATATAAATGGCCCGCTTTTTCTGCCAAACCAATACCCGGCAAAATTTCCGGCTATGCCGGCAATTGAAATCAATATCCATAAAATTCCAAGATCGGCCCATTGATTGTTGGTTTCAAATAATGCCGAAGCTACAATTCCCTCAACAAGGCCGTGCCTGCCCATAGTTGTTGAGCTGAAGATACCTGTTACAAAAAGTAATGCATCGCCAGGTAAAAAAAATCCTGCAAATAAGCCTGTCTCTGCAAATACAATAAATAAGATCATCCATAAACCACCATACTCAATGTATAAACGTGGATCTAATAATTCTTTAAAGCTTATCCCTAAAATGTCAATAAGATGCACTTATATAGTTTTTAATTTATTTTTAATTGCCCTTCCCATTTGCTTACTGCAGAAGTAGCCAGCGCATTGCCCAATACATTTGTGGCTGTTCTAAACATATCACAAAAATGATCTATCGGCAATATCAAAGCTATGCCTTCCGGCGGTATATTGAACATACTGCAGGTTGCGGTAACTACAATTAATGATGCTCTCGGCACACCTGCTATTCCTTTACTGGTAAGCATTAGCATAAGCAACATGGTTAATTGTGTGCCCAAATCTAAATGAATTTGATAAGCCTGCGCAATAGTAAGACTTGCAAACGTCATGTACATCATGCTTCCATCAAGATTAAAACTGTATCCTAATGGTAATGTAAAAGCAACTATTTTCTCGCTGCAGCCAAAGCGCTCAAGTTCTTCAGTTAGCTTGGGAAATACTGCTTCGCTGCTTGTAGTGCTGAACGCAATTAACAGAGGCTGAGCAATTCGTTTAAGCAACGCAGGTACTCTTCTTTTTAATATTAAAAAACCAACGAAAAGTAAAACAGCCCACAATAAAAAAATTCCCGAGATGAAATATAAAAGATATAATCCATAGAATTTAAATATCTCTAAACCCTTGGCTGAAATTACAGCGGCTATTGCACCAAACACGCCAAGTGGAGCGAACTTCATTACATAGCCAACCATTTTTAAGATTATATGCGATAGCGCCTGCAACGCTTTTATAACAGGCTTGGCATAATCACCAATTGACGTTGCGGCTATTCCAAAAAAAACACTGAATACAACCAATTGCAAAATTTCATTGTTGGCCATTGCTTCAAATACGCTTTTAGGAAAAACATGCTCTATAAATTTTTCCAATGAAAACTGGCGGGTAGTATTTAAAATATCTTTTGCAGCAGTAGCATCGCCATTGGCTAATTTAATCGAGGTGCCCGGATGAAAAAAATTAACCAGTACCATGCCTAACAATAAACTAACTAATGAGGCTGAAACAAACCACAGCAAGGCCTTTCCGCCAATTTTACCCACCGTTTTAAGATCACCTAATTTAGTAATACCAACAACTAATGTTGAAAATACAAGTGGCGCAATTATCATTTGAACCAGCCTTAAAAAAATTGTAGTGAGCAGTTTTATATTGGCAGAAAAAGAAGTGATAAAAGCATTTGAGGCTTTCTCATGAACCACATAACCTAACAGGATACCGGCAACCATAGCGATAAGAATAAATATCGTAAGCCGGTTTTGGTTAGCAGGTTTTATATCCATACAACTGTCTATTGGTGGCGCAATATAATATAAATGAGTTACCAATTGCATGCGCATAAAATTTATAAAGCATTAAAGCATTTATGATTTAATTCCTTATTTTTCCATTCTATTCTTAATAGCATAATTAACATGTATGAGTTTATTTGTTAGAAAACCAATGGAAGCTTTAATGAATGAGGCGAAGGAAACAGGTTCGCATACATTGAAAAGAACTTTAGGAGCAGGCGGATTAGTAGCATTGGGAATAGGCGCTATCATTGGTGCAGGCTTATTTTCTATTACCGGTATGGCTGCAGCAAATCATGCCGGGCCGGCAATTACCATTTCATTTATTGTAGCAGCATTGGGCTGTCTTTTTGCAGGATTGTGCTACGCTGAATTTGCTTCTATGATACCTGTTGCAGGCAGCGCTTATACTTACTCTTATGCAACAATGGGAGAATTTATTGCATGGATAATTGGTTGGGATCTTGTATTGGAATACGCAGTAGGAGCGGCAACCGTAGGCATTAGCTGGAGCCGTTACCTGGTTAAATTTTTAGATGGATTTAATGTTCATTTACCACAAGGTTTAACTGTTGGGCCATGGGATGGAGGAGTGATAAATTTACCTGCTGTTTTTATAATTGTTTTGATGAGTTTACTATTAATGAAGGGAACGCAGGAGAGCGCTTTAGTTAATTCTTTTATTGTAGGTTTAAAAATAGCAGTAGTTCTTGTATTTATTTTCCTGGGATGGAAATATATAAACAACGATAATTATCATCCTTACATACCTGATAACACAGGAAGCTTTGGCAGCTTCGGTTTCAGCGGAATTATAAGAGCGGCAGCTATCGTTTTTTTTGCTTACATTGGCTTTGATGCGGTAAGCACTGCGGCACAGGAAGCAAAAAATCCTAAGCGTGATATGCCGTGGGGAATATTAGGTTCACTTGTTATTTGCACAATATTGTATATACTTTTTGCCCACGTAATGACAGGCGTAACAAGCTATACCACTTTTGCCGGCAAAGATGGGATTGCTCCTGTAGCGGTAGCGATTGATCACATGGGCTCTACTGATGCTTCAGGTGTTATACATGCTGATTATCCCTGGCTTAACCGGGCAATTATAGTTGCTATTCTCGGAGGATATTCTTCTGTTATATTGGTGATGTTAATGGGACAAAGCAGGGTATTTTTTAGCATGAGCAAAGATGGTTTGATACCGGCAATTTTTTCCAGAGTGAATCCAAATACTCAAACTCCTATAAAGAGCAATTTATTATTTATGCTTTTTGTAAGCCTGTTTGCGGCCTTTGTACCGGCGAGGGTTGTAGGTGAGATGACAAGTATAGGAACACTTTTCGCATTTATTTTAGTATGCATCGGTGTGTGGGTAATGCGAAGAAAAATGCCTGAGCTGCAAAGAGCTTTCAAAACACCTTTGGTGCCATTGGTTCCTATTCTCGGAATTTTTACCTGCCTTTTTATGATGGTTTTTTTACCCATGGATACATGGATCCGTTTACTTGTATGGATGCTGATAGGTATGGATATTTATCTTGTTTACGGCGCTAAGACAAGCCATTTGGGTAATGGGACAAACAATAGGAAAGGTATGCGTATAGCACGTTTTACAGGTTTGGGGTTAAGTGTTTTATTAATAATTGTTGGTCTATTGCATCAATACACAGTTGGTTTTGATTCAGATAAAACACTTCTTTATATCTCTCTTGCTTTTGCTGTAATACATTTTATTGTGTTTGGAAGAAAACTCGGAAGAGTTGAACCGGAAGAAGCGTAATCTAAAATTTTAAAAAAATTTCGTTGGATATCTTAGCATCAACATTTTGCTGCACACTTCGTTTATTTACATTATCCGTATCATTAAATAAACTTTTAGTTAGCTGTAACAAGAAGTAATTCTTCTTCGTAGTATATATCGCCACTGTATTTAAGGCTCAAAAACTCCTTTTAATTAATAACTATTTTATGTCATTTACAATTGCAGTAAGCTATTACTATGTATTGCCATTTAGCTATTCTAAAATCCATTCATCATTATCTGGTATAAGGTGTTGATTAATAAAAATAATTTCACACCCATTCTTTTATATAGAACCGATAAAGTTTAGACCGGACTTTGAACTTACCAAACAATAGCCTTAATAGCTGATAAATTTTTAATCTATGAGAATATATCTTTTCTTACTAATTCTAATTGCACCTGGTTTTCTTATTAATGCAAATGCACAGACAGGTGTAGTTGCCGGTAAAGTAAAAACTGCTGATGATAAACCCCTGGAGGCCGCTACAGTTTCATTGCTTAAGGCAAAAGATTCTTCTTTAGTTAAGCTTTCTGTGGCTGATAAAACAGGAGCATATAAATTTGAGAATATACATTACGGAAGTTATCTTATACAAGCCGAAGCGGTTGGGCATGATAAAAGTTGGAGCAAGATTTTTGAAATTTCGCAGGCTCAAACATCTGTTGCTGTAAGTGATATAAAACTAGGCGCAGCTTCAAAAGTATTAGCCGGTGTAAATGTTACTACACTAAGACCTTTAATAGAAAATAAGATAGATAAAACTGTTGTAAATGTAGATGCCTCTCCAACTAATACAGGATTGTCGGCGCTTGAAGTATTGGAAAAATCTCCCGGAGTTACTGTAGATAATAATGGCAACATAAGCCTTAAAGGCAAGCAAGGTGTTGTTATTTTAATTGATGGAAAACCTGCTTATTTAAGCGGTGATAACCTTACTAATTATCTTAAAAATTTATCAGCAAACCAGCTTGACCAGATTGAGATAATGAGCCAGCCATCAGCAAAATATGATGCTTCCGGCAATTCAGGTGTTATAAATATCAAAACAAAAAAGAACCGCAACACCGGGCTCAACGGCACTTTTACAACAAGCGCCATCATTGCTAAATATTTTAAAAACACAAACAACATCACACTCAACTGGCGCAATGGAAAAGTAAATCTCTTTGGCAATTATGGCTTCTCGTATTGGGAAGGTTTTAGCAATTTTACTCTCAACAGGTTTTCAAGATTAAATAGGGCAACTCCATACGACCGTTATGTAGAACAACATTCTTTTGACCGGTATTCCGGCCGTCCTCAAACCTTTAAAGCCGGCATTGATTATTTTGCCACTAAAAAAACAACATTAGGTTTTGTATTAACAGGCGACTTCCAAAATGATAATGATATAGCTTATTCAAGGGCAAATATTTTTGACAGTACCCACCAGTTTGTTCAATACAACGATGCAACATCACAAACACACAACCCCTGGGCAAATCTTGGTTTTAATGTAAACTTTGATACGAAGCTTGATACAGCAGGCAAAGAGCTTAGCGCAGATGCTGATTATATTTTCTACCGCACCAAAGGCAACCAGTATTCATACAATTACCTGTATGGATCAGATAAAGTAGCTTCAGAAGATCCGTTTCTTTTACAAGGTTATTTGCCTGCCAACATTGATATATATAGTTTTAAGAGTGATTATAAGCAACCGATAGATAAGAACACCACATTTGAAGCAGGCATTAAAGCAAGCTATGTAAAAACTGATAATGACGCCCAATACACAAGCTACAATACACCTGAGCAAAAATGGCTTACAGATACCAGCCGCAGCAATCACTTTATTTATAAAGAAAATATAAATGCAGCCTATGTAAACCTGCAAAAGCAAATTAAGAAGTTGGGTATCCAGCTTGGCTTACGGGCAGAACAAACCATTGCTGATGGCAACCAGATAACACGATCATCTTCATTTCATAAAAACTATACAAAGTTGTTTCCTACTTCTTACATAAGCTATAAACTTAACGACAATAATACTTTAGGTATATCTTACGGAAGAAGGCTTGAACGTCCGGGATATCAACAGTTGAATCCATTCCAATACCAGCTTGACCGGTATACTTATCAGCAGGGAAACCCTAATTTGCAACCTCAGTTCAGCCATAACATTGAGTTTAGTTATAATTATAAAGGGCAGCTAAATATATCCGCCAATTACACTACTATATCAGATATTATTAACGATGTGCTGATAACAACCAAAGAGCCCGGGGATTCTAACTATACTACATTTCAAACCACGCAAAATATTGCTTCCAGTAAAAACATGGGGCTTGCCGTAAGCTACAATAAACAACTAAAAAAATGGTGGACTATAAATGCCTTTATGAATGTATTTCATAATAAATTTAATGGCGTAATTGATGGAGAAAATATCAATGTGCACATTACTGCATTCACATCTAATTTCAGCAGCCAGTTTACTTTTAATAAAGGCTGGACTGCAGAAGCAAATGGCTGGTACAACAGTAAAAATTTATACAGCAGCGCAATACTTGGTTACCCGATGGGAATGTTTTCTATTGGCGGTGGCAAACAGGTACTAAAAACTAAAGGAACTATAAAACTAAACATAAGAGATCCATTTTATTTAATGAGTTTTAAAGGAACTACCGACTTAAATAAAGGCGTTGCCAACATTCATTCAAAATGGGATAACAGGCGTGCTATAATAACTTTTACTTACAGGTTTGGGAAGACTGCCGGACAGGAACGCAAACGAAATTCTGCGGCGGATGATGAAAAAAACAGGATGAATACAGGCAATAAGCAATAAAATAAAAGGTTGTTACAAACAATAAAGAAAAGCTTAGCTAAACTTTTGGTTGCTGCTTAGGCTTCCTGAATTACTTGTTTAGGCAACCTTATTACTCATGCATATTTGGAATTTGTTAATGATGATGCTCTTAATCTTCTGTGATAAAAAATATACGAGCAAGCTATTAAAATGACCACGATAAATATTGGCAGCCATTTACCCGGAGTATCACCTACAGCGATAGAGGAATATATAGCACCGGTAATATCATAAACAAAGCCTGCATATGCCCACTCTTTTATCCGCGGAAAGCCTGAAGCAAGTAAGGCTATTACTCCAAGCAATTTAGCCACACCAATGAAGGGCAGAAAATAAACCGGGTAGCCCAAATGGTTTTTAACCATTTCCACTGCAGCAGGCACAACCAAAATATCCGGGATAGAAGACAGGAGCATTAAAGCCGCCAGCAGCCCGGTAAAAACCCAGTAAAGAATATTAGTTCTTTTATTATTTTGCATAAAAATTAATTTACGATTGAGGTTGGCTATAGTTATAACTAACCATCCATTGAATTCCATACTTATCTGTAAGCATTCCGAAAAGAGCGCCCCAAAACATTTTTTCAAGCGGCATATTTATTTTTCCGCCGGCCGAAAGTCCATTGAATAATTTGTTTGCTTCTTCATCACTTGCAGCATCAAGTGAAATAGAAAAATTAGTACCAGATGTTACCTGTTCCATTGTTTGAGGTACATCAGTGCCCATAAGAATATTGCTTCCTATTGGTAAAGCAACATGCATTATTTTCTCCAGCTCGTTAGCGGGCATCTTGTCCGCATCAGGTGTGTCTTTAAAACGTTGCAAGGTTATAAACTCTCCGCCTAATACTGATTTGTAAAAATTAAATGCTTCTTCAGTGTTTCCATTAAAGTTTAAATAAGTGTTTACGGTTGCCATGTTTTTTTGTTTTAATGTTATTTATTATTTCTCAAGAATAGCCTTTAAGTTGGTAAGACTTATTGCTAAATCTTTACCAAGCATACCTGGTATAAACAAATTCATCAGGTTCATCGGATAGGAATTTTTACCTTCCATGCGCCATTTCACTTTTGTTTTATTGCCTTGCAAAGCTTGTGTTATCATGGAGATATTGGCAATATTTTTAAAAGGCTTTTCAAACCTTACTTCAAGATTTAGTTTTTCCCCTTCGGTTATACCCTTTATTTCCTGTTCTCCTTTGCCAACATTTTTATTATCGCTGTCCCATGTTGATACAAAGCCGGGGGCACCATCAGTTCCAATATAATTTCTTCTCATGTCCGGGTCCATCATTACCCATTTGTTATAACTTTCCTGGTTCTTAATATACTTTACATAATTAAATACTTCCTGCTTTGGCTTATTAATTTCCACATCTCTTTCAACATGATATGTATGTCTTATAAACAATGCTATTATTAAAAAAAGAGCAATAATTGATATAATTACGATCAGGAGAATAACTAAAATATTCATACCAATTTGTTTAAATTATATTCGGGTCGTTTGATATTTTCCTTAATAACTATACTGGTGGCTTCTTCTCAGTAAGTTAGTTCTCATCTTTTTTATCTTTTTTTAAAAAATCATTCCAGCACTCTGCATGTAAATCCATTTTGATGCATAAGCAACATCACTTGTTCAATTATAAAATCTTTACCTTCTACCCGCAGAATATTATCACAATCATGTAAATCAAAATTAATTTTACTTTCCGGGAAATGCTGAACAAGTAAATCAACAAGCTTATTTGCTGCGGAAACTCTCCTGACATTTGTTTTAAAAACTTCCACCATGTTTGAAATAAAATTTCTTGTTGAAATTTAATATAACTTTTATCTGATGTTTGCCGTTGCCTACAAACTAATTCTATTACACTTTCCCTAATTGCTTCTCAAATTATTTTTGATTAAATATCAATCATATTTCATTGCTTCATATCCTAAAAGTCTGCGGTACAAAGCAATTTGCCCAATGCAATAAGATTCACGATCTGTGCAGAATATGAATGAATCAAACATTGTATAATTACCGCCGGGCATCTTAAAAGGATCCGGGGCATTCCATTGTTCTTCACTCAAATTAGTCATTGCATCTTTTAAATCACCTGATATGTTTTCCCAGTCTTTTTTATATTCTGCCAGCGGCGGATAAGCAGCACTATCCTGTATTCCTTTATTATCTTCAAAGAGTTTATCAGCTGTTTGCTTTTTGTTAATACCAACAAAACTGGCTAAAGTATATCGTCCCTGCACAAGGCTTCCGGCAATCCATGCAATGTGATTTGCTTTTGTACCTAACCGATTATTCGCATCCTTATCTGAAAGATCAGACAGTACATTGTAAAACAATTTTGTATGAAAGTCATATAAGTTCAGCAAAACTTCTGTTGAACTTTTTGTTGCGGTTTTTGTTTCCATTTTAAATTTATTTTTAGTGATGAAATTATAAGCTGTTTTCTATTGAGACATTACTTAGAGTTTCTGCAATTTTATTTGCCTGGTGTGTATGTCTTTGCGTATGATACAATACAAAATGAAGTAATTCAAGTTTGGTTACGTCGCCAAACGCAGGATGGTCAATGGCTTCAGCTAAGTTAATATTCCTGCTTTCTCGTTTTAACAGTTCAAATGATTTCTTAAAGTCATTGATAAGTGATTCTTTATTGTATGCATCATTGGCTGGTAAAATAAATGCCGGAGACTTCATTTTGGTTGTAAAATCTAAGAACATCTTCTTTAGTTCCTGCACTCTTTCATCCGGCTTTCTTTCAACCTTTTTTGATTCCATATTTAAAGCCTGCACAATAGATGCAGTTGATTTTGTAACGTGACTTAACACCTGTGCCGCCGACCAGCTGTCTTTAAAGGGAATAGTGTTTATTTCTTTTTCACTTAAAGGCAATATTAATCTTAGCACTTCTTCTTCTATATTATCAAGCGCTAAAAATAATTCGCTCTTGTTTAATTTACCGGTTATCATAAAATATTTTTTATTGATTTTATACAGCAACGCTATTTTTTGATGCTTCCATTTTTATCATACAAAACATTTCGTCATCGCTTTTATACCATTCCACACAAGGCTTGTTTTTATCAATCCGGATATTCTGCATCATCTCATGAAATACATCTTTTATGCAATTAGTTTTCTTACGCCAGTCATGCACAGCTTCGGTTAAGTAATCACCTTTTTCTATAGTGTAAGTATCATAATTATATTTATCTCCTTCCCCACGAAATGTTTCTTCTGCTGCAGCATAGTACAAAATACTGCCGTCGTTTGCAAATTGACTTAAGCCTAAATAAGAACGGTTTTTTCCTTCAGGAATCGTTTTCATCAATGCTTCAAAGGCTTCTTTAATTCCGTTGGGAAATGATTTAACCTGTGATCCAAAAACTTTCAAATCGTCGTTTAATGTATAAGTTTCCATACAGAGATTTTCTTTATTGAAGCAAACCTACAGCGATTTAATAAAAAAAAGCGGGTGCAAATACGGCAATCTATGGGGTTGATTACGACAAATGTATTTTATATATTTGCTTTTAAAACGGGCTTGTTAGGCAATAAGATGTAGACATATAAAACATTATAAGCCCAATAAAAAATACATTTTGTATGAAACATATTTCAATTCTTATTCCGAATGGACAGCCAAGTACAGTTAATATTGATGGAACACACCAGATTTTAAATGAAGTAAATTCTGTAAGAAAACTAATGGGAAAGCCACCTTTGTTTAAGGTGCAACTTGCAGGAATTTCCAAACAATCTGCTCATAAAACCAGCTTAATTACTGTAAGCCCTGACGTTTTAATAAAAGACATACCAAAGACTGACCTCATTATTATTCCGGCTATATATGGTGATCCTAAAACAGTGCTGAACGATAATGCAGCCTTTATACCGTGGATTATACATCAATATAACCAGGGTGCAGAGATTGTAAGTTTTTGTATAGGTTCTTTTTTTCTTGCGTCCACAGGTTTATTAAATGGTAAACAATGTGCCACACATTGGGCGTCAGCTAATGATTTCAAGGCTATGTTTCCTGACGTAAATCTTGTGGATGATAAGATTATGACTGAAGAAGATGGCATCTATACAAGCGGCGGCGCTTATTCATTTTTGAATTTGCTTTTATATATCATTGAAAAATATGCAGGCCGTGAAGTAGCCATACAGATCGCCAAAATGTTTATGATAGATATAGATCGTATAAGCCAGTCGCCGTTTATTATGTTCAAAGGACAAAAGGCGCATGATGATGAACCAATAAAAAAAGCACAGGAGTTTATTGAAAACAATTTTGAAGAAAAAATTACAGTTGATCAACTGGCATCAATGCTTGCATTGGGAAGAAGAAATATGGAACGCAGGTTTAAAAAAGCTACTTCCAACACGGTGGTGGAATATATTCAAAGAGTGAAAATTGAAGCAGCAAAAAAGAACCTTGAGACAGGCAGAAAAAACATAAATGAGGTAATGTATGATGTTGGTTATTCTGATACCAAAGCCTTTAGAACAATCTTTAAAAGAATAACAGGGTTATCGCCCATTGAGTACAGAAATAAATACAACAAGGAAGCAGTATTTGCAAGAGCCTGAGTTATATTTATTGATTTTATAAAATAAAAAAAGCGATAACAAAAATTATCGCTTTTACCATATACTTAAAAACTACCGTGTTAAAATGGTAAATCATCTGCAGGCTCACTTTCCTGTTTGCTAAATGAACTAACTGAAACAGAACCTGCCATAGCAGGTTGTGGAGTTAGCTGCCCGTCATTTTTACTTCCTAATAGCTGTATATTTTGAACCCGCATTCTTAAAGTAGCAGCTGCCTGGTTGTCTTTATTCATATAACCATCGGCTTCAGGAGAACCTTCAGCATAAACCATTTGTCCTTTTTTGAGATAAGGAGCTATGGCTGTTCTGTCTGTCCAGTATGCACATTCAACCCAGGTAGTTCTTTCTTTAGGATTACCCTGTGCATCTTTGAATTTCTCAGTGTGCGCTACGCTGAAATTAATAACATTCTTTCCGTTAACTTCCTTAACGATGCAATCTTTACCAAGGTTGCCTACAATTTGTAACTTGATCATAACTGTGTTTTTTAAATTTTAATCGATGTATCTGTACGGCTTTATTCAAATTGTATGAATAAAGCAAAATCTTTATGAAGCTTTACAAACTTAATTCATCTTCTTCTTAAGGCTGCTAACCTGGTCCTGCAAATTATTAACAAGATTTGCAAGTGAATTTACATCCCATCTTTGCTGGTTGTTCACTTTGTTTATAACCATATTGGCCTGCCATACTTCCAAAATGTCTTCTGTGTTTACCTGGTAAGGCTGATAAGCAGGGTTATCACTTACTAAGGTTAATTTACCTTTATTGCGATTGCTTTTTGCGATCCTTTTATACACAATCCCTTCTGTTTTACTTACTACTATATAAGCAAGACTTGTTTTTATATCTTCTAAATTTTCAACTTTTTCTCCTACTATTACACTTCCGCTCGGCGTGGGCATCATACTATCACCGATTATTTCAAAGGCCCGGTAATTACCTCCCGCAAGCATAGGTAAGGTAAAAGTATTCAGCTCATCAATAAATTCATTATCTGCATAGCCTGCGAGGTAACCCGCAGCCGCCTTAACGGGAACAAAATGTATCAGATTTCTATCGGCGCTCATCATTTTTAACTGGCGCCTTTTAGCAAGGTAATTATTTCCTTTAATTACACTTATATCACTGCGAAGCAATTCATCTAACGTAATTTTAAACATATTGCTGATCACTTCAAGCACCTCTAACCTGGGGTCAGCACGCTCTTCTTCATAGGCGCCGAGCAAAGATCTTTTAATGCCAAGTTTGTTGGCAAACTCTTCCTGCGTCCAACCCCGGAACTTTCTAAGGTATTTTAAATTTTGTCCTGCTAAAGCCATCTACTAATATATTTAGCGTAAAAATACTAATAATTTTAGTTTATCCAAATTTATTTTAATATTTTTAGAATAAAATTTTTGGCCGAACAGGAAATCATCTGAATACATTAGCCAGCAGGATTAAAATTTAGTCGAATAATTTTAAGTCTTTATATTAAGACCATATATTCCATCTTAATAAATACTTTTATTGAAAATTCCTGATGACATTCCTGATCATTTTTATCTGCATTGCAGGTCTTGTGTTGCTGATCTCATGGGGACGGATTAATCCTTTGCTTGCATTTTTAATTGTATCTATTGTGGCCGGACTTTTACTGGGAATACCATTTAATAAAATAATGGGCTCAGTACAAAAAGGGATTGGAGATACATTAGGTTCTTTGATTATTATAATTGCATTGGGCGCCATGCTTGGCAAACTGGTGGCGGATAGCGGGGCAGCGCAAAAGATAGCTGCCGTTATGATGAAGGCTTTCGGCGAAAGATACATCCAGTGGGCGCTGGTAGTTACAGGATTTATTATAGGAATACCTTTATTTTATGGTGTTGGCTTTGTGTTAATGGTTCCGCTTATTTTTTCTGTTGTTTATCAATATAAATTGCCGGCGGTATATATCGGATTGCCGATGCTTGCTGCATTGTCTGTCACTTTCGGTTTTCTTCCGCCGCACCCATCGCCTACCGCTTTGGTAATACAATTTCATGCAAATATGGGTTTCACATTATTGTATGGCCTTGTGATTGCTGTGCCTGCCATAATAATTGCAGGCCCTTTATTTTCACGTACATTGAAAAACATACACTCGGTTCCGTTAGAGACATTTCAACCGTCTTCATTACCTGAAGATCGCTTACCCGGAACAGGAAGCAGTTTCATGTCAGCATTACTGCCTGTTATACTTCTTATGATAACCACGCTTATTCCGTATATCATTTCTTTGCCAACAAAAGTAAAACCAATCGTTTCTTTTTTAAGCGAGCCTGCCATCGTAATGCTTATATCGCTTGCCGCAGCTACTTATTCACTTGGTATTAAACAGGGAAAAACAATTAAAGTTATCATGTCACTTTATGCAGATGCAGTAAAGGATATTGCCATGATATTGCTGATAATAGGAAGTGCCGGCGCTCTTAAACAGGTACTCACCGATAGTGGTGTAAGCGAACAGATAGCAGGTCAATTGAACAGCATAAATGTGCAGCCTCTTGTTCTTGCCTGGCTGATAGCAGCTATTATAAGAATTTGTGTAGGATCGTCTACAGTGGCTGGTTTAACTACTGCGGGCATAGTTGCGCCATTAATAATTCATTCACATGCCAACCCAAATTTAATGGTACTGTCTATCGGGGCAGGCAGCCTTTTTTGTTCCCATGTAAATGATTCAGGATTTTGGCTTTTTAAAGAATATTTCAACGTTAGTATAAAAGATACTATCCGTTCATGGACTGCAATGGAATCCATTATTTCTGTGGTGGGATTGATTGGTGTATTACTTTTGAACCTGATCTTATAAATTATTAATAATATGGAAAATGAAACTGCTGAACAACGTTTTGAGCAAACAGGATTAACGCTTCCGCCTGCTCCAAAACCATTGGGTGTTTATAAGCCATTTCTTATTGATGGAAATCATCTGTATGTTTCCGGTCATGGCCCGTTTAACGCAGATGGAAGTTTAATAAAAGGAAGAATTGGTGATTCTATTGATTTAGAAAAAGGGAAAGAGGCTGCGCAACAAGTAGGACTGTCTATTCTTTCAACAATAAAAAACAATCTTGGCAATCTCAATAAAATAAAACGGGTTATAAAGGTTTTAGGCATGGTAAATTGTGTGCCTGATTTTGAAAAGCATCCATACATAATAAATGGCTGCAGTGAGCTTTTTAAAAAAGTTTGGGGTGATGAGAATGGTGTTGGCGTAAGAAGCGCTGTGGGCATGGGTTCTTTGCCAGATAATATTCCTGTGGAAATTGAAGCAATATTTGAATTGTATTAATTATGATAACGGCAGAAGACGAGGTAGTGAATGAATGGTATCTCATTAAGAATATTGACAGCATAGATTCTCCGGCATTAATTGTATATAAGAAAAGGGTTGAAGAAAATATCGCCACATTAAAAAATATGATTGATGATGTAAACAGATTACGGCCACATGTTAAAACACATAAAACAAAAGAAGCCACCTTATTAATGATGCAGGCCGGAATTTATAAGTTCAAGTGCGCTACAATTGCAGAAGCCGAAATGCTTGCAATGGTTAATGCCCCCGATGTATTACTGGCTTACCAGCCTGCCGCACCTAAACTGCAACGCTTTATTACCCTGATAAAAAAATATCCTTCTACAAAATTCTCGTGTTTGATTGATAACCTGGTTTCAGCAAAAAATATTGGCAAGGTTGCTGTTGAAAATGATTTGGAAATTTCTGTATATATGGATTTGAATGTTGGCATGAACCGGACTGGGATTATCCCGGATGATAAAGCAATTGAATTATATGAAACCTGTGCCGGTATAAAAGGAATACAAGTTGTGGGACTACATGCATATGATGGTCACATAAGGGCAAAGGATATTAACCAGCGTACAATTGAGTGTGACAAAGCCTTTAAGCCTGTTGAAGCCCTGCAGCAAAAGCTTATTGATAAAGGTTTCCAGGTGCCGGTTATTATTGCAGGAGGTTCACCTACGTTTCCTGTTCATGCAAAAAGAATAGATGTTGAATGCAGCCCCGGCACTTTTATTTATTGGGATAAAGGTTACCACGATTTATGTGAAGAACAACATTTTGCTTTTGCAGCATTAGTCATTTCAAGGATTATTTCTTTACCGGATGAAACCAAAATATGCCTTGATCTCGGGCATAAATCTATCTCTTCAGAAAACGAATTACACAGGCGTGTTTATTTCTTAAATGCTCCTGAATTAAAATTTATCAGTCACAGTGAAGAGCATTTAGTTGCAGAAGCAAGTGCAGGCCATTCTTATAAAGTTGGAGATGTATTATATGGATTACCATTTCACATTTGCCCCACATGTTCATTATACGAACGTGCATTGATTGCGGAAAATAGTAAAGTAACCGGGGAATGGAAGATAATTGCAAGAGATAAAAAGATCAGTGTTTAGTTGACAGTTGACAGTTGATAGTTCGTAATTGGAATTGGAAATGAATTCACTTAGTAATTATATACATTAATAACTATCAAATTACTGTAAATGCCTGAAATATGTTGACCTGAAAAAAGGCTAAATATGTCAGGAGCA
>CAXSDW010000001.1:77380-101738 GCA_964236235.1 uncultured Chitinophagaceae bacterium | reverse complement strand
TATTTATACTTTCATCAACTTTGCTTTCAACAAAATTTACATTTACATTATTTTTCTTCAATAAAAAATCAATTGCACTATCATCATCACTTAGCAATGCTTTTAACATATGCTCAGTTTCGATATTCGGATTTTTTGCGTTAAAAGCTATTTGCTGTGCTTTTTGAAAAGCCTCCTGCGATTTTATTGTCAGATTATTTAAATTCATATTGGAATAACTTTTCCCTTTTTGCATCAAAATTTTATCCAATTTTTTATAGCTGTTAATATGTCTAAAAAAAATTAATTTTCTGACGGAAATGCTTGTTGCACCTATGTTTCCTGTTATTTTTTCAGATAGAAACTACATATAAGATAATCAAATTGTTGAAAGCTAAAATAGCTTCATTGTTAAAAAGCTAAGTAATTTGCAGTGACATTTTGCAAATTTAATGCTTGAAAGCAACACACAATTTATAAAGTCTGCAGCTAAAACACTTGGATTTAATTACTGTGGAATAGCAAAAGCTGTAAAGCTTGAAGAAGATGCAAAGCGGCTTGAAAGCTGGCTTCACAAAGGATTTCAAGGCAAGATGGCTTATATGGAAAATCACTTTGACCTCAGAATTGATCCATGCAAATTAGTGCCCGGCGCAAAATCTGTGATCACACTTCTTTTAAATTATTTTCCTTTTCAAAAACAACATGACATTGATGCACCAATAGTTTCTAAATATGCTTACGGAAAAGATTATCATGAAGTGATAAAAGATAAGCTGAAGATATTTTTGCAGATGATAAAAGATAATATCGGCGATGTGCATGGAAGAGGCTTTGCCGACAGCGCTCCTGTATTAGAAAAAAGCTGGGCACAAAAAAGCGGGTTAGGATGGATAGCAAAAAACGGGAACCTCATAACCAAGCAACAAGGCTCTTTCTTTTTTATAGCAACTTTAATTGTTGATCTCGAACTTACTTATGATGATCCATTTGTAAAAGATTATTGCGGATCATGCACACGCTGCATTGACTCATGCCCAACCGATGCTATTCTTGAAGACAAAGTAATTGATGGAAGCAAATGTATTTCTTACTTTACCATTGAATTAAAAGATGCATTGATACCTGATACCATGAAAGGTAAATTTCAAAACAGGATTTTTGGATGTGATGTTTGCCAGGATGTTTGCCCCTGGAACCGGTTTTCTAAACCTGCTTTAGAAAAAGAATTTAC
This sequence comes from uncultured Chitinophagaceae bacterium, assembly GCA_964236235.1. Lineage (GTDB taxonomy): Bacteria > Bacteroidota > Bacteroidia > Chitinophagales > Chitinophagaceae > Ginsengibacter. The sequence goes on along the minus strand of CAXSDW010000001.1, from coordinate 100,525 downwards.
GCCTCTTCCCCAAATATTAAATTTTACAAATAATGATTGGGAAGAAATGACTGAAGAATCATTTAAAATTATTTTTAAAGATTCTCCATTAAAAAGAAGTAAGTATAAAGGAATAAAACGGAATCTAAAATTTATCCAATAGAATATTAAAAGTATTAAAAAGTGAAGCCAGCCTTGAGTTGTATGCGACGATATTCGTATTCATATCTCCTGTAATTGGCAAGACAAGTACTATCCGGACAGGTACTTACTTTATCATTTAATTTTTTATAACTATAGCCGGCCGTAAATAAAAGACCGGTTTTCCTGGTTAAATTTATTTTATAACCAACTCCCAACTCGCTATAAAAACCACCTTTAAGATGATAAAAGTTATAAAAAGGAGTTCTTTCGTCTGCTTTATTTTTATAAGGAAAGTTATATCCCGGATCAGCAAAAATGAAGAGATTCGTTTTAGGTATAAACACTTTTATATCTGCAAATAACGGAATGCTTTCATTTTTATAGTAATCAATTCCAACACCAATACCTGTAAACCAATTTTTATAATTCACTCCATTAATTATTTGAACAAGGCCGTAACTACCACTCTGTCCTATAGAAACTCCGCCCATGATAACAGAATTAAATTTTAATTTTTGGGCAGGTACGATAAAAGAAATTAATAGAAAAATTAAACAGCTATAGACCATCTTTCTACTCATGATTATTGTTTTGAGATGGTTACTTTACTCAGCAAACGAATAGCATTTATGTTGGAATAATCATATTGGTACAAGCCATCTGCGGCAACAACCAAAGCAATATTATTTGATGCGATCACATCATAAGTTTGCAGATTCGTTATTTGCTTTATGAGTTTCAGGTTCATTACATCGCTTGCATTATACACTTTCAAACCATCAGTTCCATCACATAAAAACAAAAAGTTTCCATCTTTAGATAAACCCTGCGGACTTGTTAAATTATAGGTTTTCACCAGTTCAGAATTGGTAAGATTATTCAACTTTACAACATCAAGTTCATTATTGAATCCGAGGCAATCTGTCCCGGAATGTAAGGTTACAAAAGCGTAATCATCATCTGCAATAACAGGGTCGCAGGAACGTGCATGTGTAAATTCACCAACCTTTGCCGGATGATCAGGAGAAGATGCAACATCAAAAATGAACATTCCATTATTTGACCCAACAAATAACTTATTCTTAAAAGGATAAATGGTTTCAACATGCCAGTCAACCTGCACTGCATTACTAAATACCGGATCGGCGTTGTTAGTAATATTAAAAACATTTAAATCCGCATCGCTTACAGTGTATAAATAATTATTGAGCAAAGCAAACCTTGCCATGGAACCACCCTGGCCAATTGGTGATACAGATACCTTTGTAGAGCCAGTATTTTGTGAAGCTGCAGCTGGTACAAAAAAGAAATCCGTATTATTAACCATTACCGAATCATCATCACAGCTTTCTGTAATTGTTGTATCTCTTTTTTGCCAGTCAACTATTACTTCTCCTGCATCAACTCTTCTAAAGCCAGAACCGTAGCTGCGAAATGGAAAAACACCTTCATTATATTTTTTTACAACTACATTTAAAGGATTGGAAATATCGATTGTAACAAGGTCAGTATACGAATCTGCGTATAAAATATTTCCTTTTACGGCAAGGTCCATATTACCTGGAATATGGATGAATGCTGCGTTTTTCGGAGAAGCGGGATTGGAATTATCTATAATATGCACACCTTTATCTATCTCGTTCAAAAAAATATATTTGCCAAGAATGAATATCTTACCTGGTACTTGTATTTCCGTGGCAGCATTACTTTTAATATTCGCTTTTACTTCTTCTGCAGTTTTATAAACAGGTTTGTAATAAGTGTAGGTATACGTTTGAAAGCATCTTTTAGTATCCTTGATACATGCACTAAAAAAGCAAGTAAATAATAAAGTAAGAATTGTAAATAATGTAAAGTTGAAATGTTTCTTCATAACAGATGATTTATAAACGGTTGACAACACCTCGTAAAAAAACGTGGCATTAATTTTATTTATTTTTTAAATAAAAATTGAGACCTGAATCCAATAAAAGTGAAGTGCTGATTTTTATATAAGCCTTGCTGCGCAACTTTGGTAATGCCGTAATATATGCAAGGCCCGATGAGTATGGAGGTTTTTTGTTTATTAAACAATGAAATAGAAAAGCCGGTATTGAAGCCTGTTTGAGATTTGTGAAACAAAGAATTATCATGATAATAAATTTCAGAATTATAATTGAATTGAAGTGCATTACTGCTTATAAGCTTAGACAATGAAATTCCGGCATCCCAAAAAACCGGGATTTCTTTAGTGATTATCTGAATTTTTATTGACACAGGTAACTCAATAAAATGATAATAGTTGTGGTAGTTATTCCCTGCATTACTTACTCTGTAAGTTTGAACGCTATCACTTTTTTTGCCAACCTTGTTCATGGAACTAAACATCTTATAATTTAAGCCGATTGTAAACATTGCATTTTTAGAAATATTCTTTTCAGCAAAGAAGCCTGCAATAAGCGCTTTGGAAAAATTAATTTTAGATGGCAATTGTGGTAACTGATTACCACCCGGCAAAGGAGTACCACCGGCCGAAGGCGCTGAAGAAAAATCTGCAACAAAGCTTTTATCCAATGAACCTAAAAATTTGTTTGGCACTCCAGAAACTCCTGTAGAAAAGGTTATGCCCCAATTCCAAAAACTTTTAGGTATATCCAGGTTGAGAAGTTTAGCTTTTACGCTTCCCGGAGTTACATTTTTTGAGTCGGAAAGTTTATTTATGCTGTCAGCTGTAAAGTTATTTACTGAAGTATCGCTGATGTTTTCTTTATGCCCGGTTTCAATACCAGGTTGAGTAATTATTTTATTGGATTCTTGCAAATTGGCTCCGCCAGTTGTTTTTACATTCTCATTTTCAACTACTCCAATATCAATTTTGTTAGAATTGATTTGGAGTTTTCCGGGAAAATTATTTCGGAGATTCTTAAGAGAAGCATTTTGCGATTTGATCTTTTTTAAAACCCTCTTATTATGTTGTACTTCAGCGGGTAGCTGTGTAAATTTTATTTTTTTTCTATTTAACACAACGCCATTTTTAGCAGATGAGATATTATTAAGTGTTGCAGGTGAAAAGCTTTCTTTAATGGTCTTTCTTTTTAAAAGTATATGCTGAGTATCCGGTGAATTTTTGCTGGTAATTAAATTTTTTGAAACCTTGTTTCCATTGTTGTTATTTAAATTATTTGTTGAATTCAATAACCAATATCCTCCACATAAAAAACCCATTAAAATAGTTACAAAAAATATAAAACCAAATCTTCTGGATTTCCTCTTTGAAATACGTGCTTCAATTTTTGACCAAACAGTGCCAGATGGATCTAACTTTAGCTCTTCCATCTTTTGCTGAACCTGTTTTTCAAATTCATTTTTTTGCATACTTACCCGGTTTTACTTCTGATGAATATGTATTTAACCACTCAATAAGCAACGCTCTTGCCCTTGCATATTGAGACCTGGACGTACCATCGCTTATGCCCAGTATTGCAGAGATTTCAACATGTGAATAACCTTCAACTGCATGAAGATTAAAGATTGTTTGAAAGCCTGTCGGCAACTGTCTTATTAACTCAGTGAGTTCTTTTGTTTGTAATTTAATCTCAGGATCATCGTCTGAAACAGGATGCAAAGGCATATCTTCAAAAGAAAGATCATGTTGGTATTTCCTGTTTTTTTTAAGATAATTCAGCGCTGTGTTCACCATCAATTTTCTTATCCATGCGCCAAGTTCTCCTTCAAATTTATATTGATATAAATACTTAAAAACTTTTACAAATCCTTCCTGCAAAATATCTTCTGCATCGTTAATACTTTTTGTATAGCGAAAGCAAACACCCAACATTGCAGGCGCAAAATGTTCATATAACTGTCGCTGGGCATCAGGTTTTAGCTTGATTGAATCTGATACCAGTTTCTTATAATCCATATGTTATATTGCAGAGGTTTGACAATGGATATTTCGAAATCGTTGCATTAAGTTATAATGATAAGTTTTAGAGTAATTAATTAACAAGCTAATAAACTACATAAAAAATATGAATTTAGTTAAGAATGATCTGCAGCACATCTGGCATCCTTATACACATCAAAAAAACATGCTGCCCCCGATACCGCTTATAAATGGAAAAGGCACTTTGCTAGTTGATAATTTGGGGAAAAAATATATTGATGCAATAAGCAGCTGGTGGGTAAATCTTCATGGTCATTCACATCCATATATTGCTAAAAAAATTTTTAAGCAGGCTGAAACACTTGAGCATGCTATATTTGCGGGCTTTACTCATAAGCCTGCGGTTAAGCTTGCAAAAAAAATACTGCCACTGCTTCCGGGAAATTTTACCAAGGTTTTTTATAGTGATAACGGATCTACTGCTGTAGAAGTTGCACTAAAAATGGCATTGCAATTTTGGGTAAACGGAGATGAGAAAAGAACCCGGATAGTTGCCTTGCGGCACTCATATCATGGCGATACTTTTGGCGCAATGAGTGTAAGCGGAAGAAGCATTTTTACAAAAGCTTTTAATGATAAATTGTTTGAAATAACTTTTGTAGATACGCCAACTAATGAAAACATAGAGCATACAAAACTGGAAGTTGAACAATACAAAAATGAAATTGCCTGTTTTATTTATGAACCGTTATTACAAGGCGCAGGCGGCATGAAGATGCATGATCCATACTGCTTAAATGAACTGCTTGTTTATTTTAAAAGCAATGAGGTCATTTGCATAGCAGATGAAATACTAACAGGCTTTTACAGAACAGGAAAAATGTTTGCAGGAGAATATATAAAGTCGGATGCAGATATTATTTGCTTAAGCAAAGGATTAACCGGTGGTACTATGGCTTTAGGATTAACTGCCTGTACTCAAAAAATTTACGACCGCTTTGTAAGCGATGATAAAACAAAAACACTTTATCACGGGCATTCATTTACAGCTAATCCATTAGCATGTGCAGCAGCATTAGCAAGTCTTCAATTACTTAAGAAAAAGAAATGTATAGAGAATATAAATAAAATAATTTTTAGAAATAAGCGGTTTCTAAGGTCACTTACAAACAGTAAATTAAATACACGGGTGAAAAATCTTCGTCAATCAGGAACTGTAATTGCTTTTGAAATCGTTACTGCTGCCACAGATAGTTATCTTAATACTATCAGCAATTCATTTACAAATTTTTGTTTGCAGAGAGGAGTTTATCTAAGATCATTAGGTAATACGATTTATATAATGCCTCCGTATTGTATTAAGAAAAAAGAATTAAAAAAGGTTTATTCGGTAATAAAAAAATTTATAAAAAGATATGATGAAAAACTTATTCCCACCGAAAAACCTTGATAGCAACTGCGTACACAATTACTCCCCATAATAGTAAAATAAAAATTACCGGTAAATTAATATGTGTCGAGAATAAGTTTATTTGTGTAGTTACTTCCCAAAAATGCGCTCCTTCAAATGCAACACTTCTCATGGCCTGGTTTAAATAAGTAAGTGGAAGAATTTTTGCAATAACCTGCAACCAGTTTGGAAAAGCATCTATAGAGAAAAAAGTTCCGCTTAAAAGAAACTGTGGTAATGTTATAATATTTGCGAGCGGCGGAATTGTGCTGTCGCTTTTAGCAATGCCGCTTATGATAAACCCAAAGCCCATAAACACAATAAGCCCAATAAAACTCAACACCAGCATTTCTAAAAATGTTATTGCTCCATGCACTAATGTAAAACCAAAAAACAACCGGCCAATTGAAATAATCACGACAGCGGTTAGTAAAGAAAATAAAACCCTGCTAAAACCTTCTCCTAAAACGATATAAGTTCTTTTTATAGGAGTTGCAAAAAATCTTTTTAATACCAATGTATTTCTCAGGCTAAAGAACATGAAGGCAACACCAAACACGCCTGAACTTAGTAATGAAAATCCTAACTGTCCGGGAAGAATAAAATCAATTGTTTTGTATTCCCTTCCGGGGATATTTTCTTCCATCACAATCTTAGCAACCGTTTGCCTTGCAGGAAACGCTCTTTCATCTGCCTGCCTAATCACTTCTCCTAATTGTGCCCGTAATATTGGAAACCTGTCCATACTTGCTGAAGATGTAGTTGTTTTAAATAAATACTGATAACGGCCATTGCCTGCCGCAATAGAATCAATTTGAATTATTGCAGCTATGTTTCCTTTGCCCACTTCGCCCTTGGCTTTTTCCGGTGAAAGGTCTGTAACAAGCCGTATTGAAGAATTCTTAAGCAAGCCATTCTTCATAAGAATATTATTTGTATCGGCTAAATTAGCAAGGGCAATATTTACTGTAAATCCACCGCTGCCAATGAAACCAAATACCAATATAAATATCAATGGAAAAACAAAGCTGAAAATAACTGCAGATGGGCTTCTGAAAATAGCTCTTAAACTACCTTTTGTAATCGCCATCATTGCCTTTAGTTGACTGTATTGTTTCATAGCCTGTCACTTTTAATCAGTAAAACTATCAGATAAAAATTATAAAGAAAAAAATTGAAATAAAAGACAAATGACGTACATTTGTGAGACATATGACGTATGATGCAAAAAGATAAAAAAATAAAATCAACACCTGCTCCTTATAAACAAATTGCTAAATCTTCAAAAGTTGAGGAGCCTGTATTGGCTTATCCAGGTAATAAAAGTATGCCATTAATTAAAGAATTCAATTTTAATGAATTCAAAAAGATTGCGGATAAAGTTCCGTTTACCCAAAAAGAATGGGCTGATATTCTTCACATTTCTGAAAGAACTCTGCAGCGTTATGCAAAGGAAAACGCTACTTTTAATTCTAGTGTAGCCGATAGAATTTTTCAAATAGATAAGGTTATTAAAAGAGGTATTGAAGTGTTTGGAAGCCTTGATAAATTTATGAGTTGGTTTAAAAGCAATCCATATATGCTTGAAGGCAGATTGTCTGTGCAATCACTCTCAAGCTTTGAAGGAATAAATATGGTATTAACTCAATTAGGAAGAATTGAACATGGTCTTTTTGCATGATTGTTTATAGAATTTCAAATCAACTTTTTAAAGAAGATATTTCAGGCAATGGCGCTGCAATTAATGGTTCACGCTGGAATTCGAAAAATACCAGGATGTTGTATACGGGAGAATACATTTCTTTGTCTATATTAGAAAGCCTTGTTCATTTAAGAAGAACCGACATTCCGATTAAGCAATATTTACTTTATATTGAAATTCCAAACATTGAATTTTCTGAAATCCGGCATGATAAATTAAAAGAGAACTGGCAAAAACACTTAAATTATACACAATGGATTGGTGATCAGTTTATCTTAATGAATCAATCTCTTATTCTTAAAGTTCCATCGGCTATTGTTCCCCAGGAGCATAACCTTTTAATAAATCCTTTTCATACGGAATTTAAAAAAGTAACTCTTGTAAAAAATGAAATATTAGAACTTGATAAAAGACTATTACCAAATTAATCACGCTTTGCTTAAAACCTTATGAATAGAGCATGGTTACTTTTAGGTGGAAATTTGGGAGACAGAATTTATAACCTTGAAGAGGCAAAAATAATAATACAAAAGAAAGCAGGAAATATCATTAAATTTTCAAGCATTTACGAAACTGCCGCATGGGGAAATATAAATCAGCCCGCTTTTTTAAACCAGGTAATAATTGTTGAAACAACACTTACTGCTGAAGAAACTATGAATGAAATACTTTCAATAGAAAATAAGCTGGGCAGAATACGAACACAAAAAAATGCAGCAAGAACTATTGATATTGATATCCTGTTTTATAATGATGATGTTATTAAAACAAAAAACTTATCTATTCCACATCCGGAAATACAAAACCGAAATTTTGTTCTATACCCGTTGAATGAAATTTCTCCGGAGTTACTACATCCTGTGTTAAAAAAAACTATTCACGAGCTTCTTTTAAGTTGCAACGATACATTACACGTACAATTATTTCAGCCCGATCGAAACTAATTTATGGGAATTTTTAATATGGATGATTTTACTTTGCATTGTTTTTTGGACCGAATAAACCACAATGAAATATAGCTTCATAACTATTGAAGGAAACATAGGCGCAGGTAAAACTACTTTAGCACATTTGTTAAGCAAACATCTAAATGCAAGGTTGATTTTAGAAGAATTTGCTGACAATCCCTTTTTACCTAAATTTTACGAAAACCAGGAGCAGTATGCGTTTCCGCTTGAATTATTTTTTATGGCGGAGCGGTATAAGCAATTAAAAAACCTGTTACAAACAAAAGATATGTTTCAGAACATCACCATCTCTGATTATCTTTTTACCAAATGCCTTTTGTTTGCCAAGGTTAATTTAACTGATGAAGAATTCCTGTTGTACCAAAAATTATTTGATATAATAAATCCACAAATAATTCAGCCGGATCTGCTGATTTATCTTCATGCGCCTGTAAATAAATTAAAGGAAAACATTAGAAAACGTAACCGGCCTTACGAACAAAATATTGAAACATCATACCTATTTTCTTTGCAGGAAACTTATACGCAGTATATTAAACAACATAATATAAAAACACTTTTTATAGATGCTTCAACTGCAGATTTTTTAGGCAATGATGAGCATATAAAAGCAATTGTAGCGGCGCTGGATAAAGACTATGATTTTGGCCAGCATTATCTTGTGCTGCCATAAAAATATTTGTGAGATGATAGAAAGAACTGATCCTTTTGCCTCAATAAAAATCACTGAATATAAAAATTTATTACTTGGCCGCTTTGTGTTTATAATGGCTTTGAGAATGATGGCAACACTTGTAGGCTGGTGGATTTATAATTTAACAAACGATCCTTTTGCCATTGGGTTAATTGGCTTATCGGAAGTAATTCCCGCAATCTCGCTGGCTTTATATGCAGGTCATGTTATTGATATAAGTGAAAAAAGAAAACTGATTTTAAGAGGCATTTTTTTATACTTTTTATCAGCGCTTGTTTTAATATTTCTCTCGAGCCATTTTACTTCGGCTCATCTTGCCAATCATTCGATTGCTATTTGTATTTATGCATTAATTTTTTGTACAGGAATAATTCGTTCTTTCTCAGGGCCCGTATTTGGCGTACTGGTAGCATATATAGTTCCGAAGGAAAACTTACAAAATGCTATTACATGGAACCAGGGAACATGGCTATCAGCCTCAGTTACAGGGCATGCACTTGGAGGATTTTTAATTGCGTTGGTTGGCATTAACGTAACCCTGATGTTTATCGCCGGATTAATGTTTTTATCTTTTATTTTTTTATTACGGCTCAAACAAAAACCTCCATTAAATGTAAAAGGCGATAAAACAACATGGGACAGCGTGAAAGAAGGATTAAAATTCGTCTTTAAAACAAAAGAACTTTTAGGCGCTATTTCACTTGATCTTTTTGCGGTGCTTTTTGGCGGCGCTGTAGCCATGGTTCCTGTATATGCAAGAGATATATTGAAAGTTGGTCCGCAAGGCTTCGGCTTTTTAAACGGTGCTTCCGATTTTGGTTCAATACTTATCGTAATCCTGCTTACATTGTTCCCGTTAAAACATAAGCAGGGACGAACATTAATGTTGGCAGTAGCTGGCTTTGGAACATGCATTATAATTTTTGCGCTTTCAAAAATGTTTTGGCTTTCCTTCTGCGCTTTGCTTGTTGGTGGCATGGTAGATGGAATAAGTGTAGTAGTAAGAGGAACAATTACCCAATTAAAAACGCCCGATAATATGCGGGGAAGAGTAATGAGTGTAAACTCTATGTTTATCAATTCAAGCAATGAATTAGGACAGTTTGAAAGTGGTGTTGCTGCAAAACTTTTAGGCACAATACCATCAGTCGTTTTTGGTGGTTGTATGACTTTGCTGGTTGTTGCAATTACCTGGTTCAAGGCGCCTTCTCTTAGAAAAATGGAATATTAAATTGTTTATTTTTATCTTTCTGCTTATAAACTTTATCGATGCTTCGCAGAAACTTTATACGAAATTCAGCACTAACAACAAGTGCGTTTACTTTTTCTTCAAAAGAATTGTTTGCCTTTTTTGCACAACCTGATTATAAAGTAAGGTAACTATATAGCAGTTGGGACTAACTGTTTAAAAAATCATTTTTGAAATAAATAGCTAAAAGAAGCATAGTAATCATACTAATAAAAAATAATGTGGGTGGCCAAAATTCTTTTTGTCATACTCATATTCGCCAAAAAACTTATCCAAGAAATAGAAGTACAGTAACCACTTCCTATAATATTATTTAAGGCAAATAGAAATACTGGATTAGTGTCTGGTAAAATTCTTTTAATTAGTCCTGCAAAAAAAAGGCTGCCAATAATGAAAAGTGGCCCTAATGATGGTTTGTCTATATCTCTTAAGTTAGCCGCAAATAAAAAAGAGCCAAAAAATGGAGATATAATAAAGACAGTATATCTATAGCCTTCTTTGAGTAAAGCATCTGTCCTTTTATGACTTTTTATTTCCCTTTTTGTTAACCCGTGCACCTGTTGTAGATATTGCAATCATATCTTCAAATGTACCACTTCGGAGCCGGACATACAAATGGAGATGCTATTATTCATTTTAAGCATTCTAATATTGTTCATATGGGCGATCTTGTTTTCAACCGCCGTCATCCTTTTATTGACCGTACTGCAGGTGACAGCATTAAAAACCGGATAACTGTTCTTGATAAATGCGGCGACAAATTTGAAAAGGATACAAAATTTATATTTGGTCATGCCGCTGATGGCTATGATGTAACGGGCAGTAAAGAAGATTTAAAAGCATTTAAAAATTATCTGGAACAACTAATAACTTTTGCAGAAACCGAAGTGAAATCCGGCAAAACAAAAGAAGAATTTATAAAGAATACTTTTATCCCTGGTAATACGGAATGGAAAGGTGATGAATTGAAAGGCCGTTAACAGCTGCTTATGAAGAAGTAACTTCTAAATAATCACTTTAGTAACTGCCCGGTTAATCCTTCCATTACATAATAAACAATCGGGCAAAAAGTTGAATTTTTTAAAGTGATATGTGGCCTTTTTATTACTATATCTTCGTCGGTATACGGAAATCTTACACAATCACCCGGCCTGTTTTCATAAATGCTGCAATAATTATCTTGTCCTAAAAAAGGGCATGGCTTTTTATTTGCCACAAAATCTCCATCTTCATCTATCAGCAAATAGGTTTCAATAAAATCGCTTTCCTTCATTTTTAAAAGTTTTGAAATGCGCTTAATATCCGGTGTTTTAAAACGGGGAGAATAGTTTTTACAACAGTTAGCGCATTTTAGGCAATTGATGTTTTCAAAAGCTTTTTCATGCAGATTTGGTAAGGCTTTAAGCACTTTGTTTTTATCTGCACGCTCAAGAAATTGCTTGTATTTCTTTTGATTTCCTGAAGATTTTTTTTCCCAGTTTTGCAGCACATCTTCTTTCATTATGTAAAGATACAGACATTGAATGCTGAGGCACATTTATTGGCTTTTTATAGGTGTTATGATTGTAACTTTGCGCCTCCAAACATTATATTAAGATAAATTCAGATTAAATAACATGAACCTTTTTGAAAAACAATCTCACGAATTTTTACAAAGACATATTGGGCCAGATGAAACTGAAACTGCACAAATGCTTGAAGAAATTGGCGTTGCCTCGTTAGAAGAATTGATAAATAAAACCATTCCTCAGGATATACATATAACAAATGAACCGGAGGCAACCAGCCCGGTCAGCGAGTTTGAGTACCTGAAAGAATTGAAGAGAACTGCTTCAAAAAACAAAGTGTTTAAAACCTATATCGGGCAGGGTTATTACGATACCATAGTGCCAAATGTAATTCTTAGAAACCTGTTTGAAAACCCGGGCTGGTATACACAATACACACCATACCAGGCAGAGATTTCGCAAGGCCGTTTAGAAAGCCTGCTGAATTTTCAAACTATGGTAAGCGATCTTACAGCACTTCCTATAGCCAATGCAAGTTTGCTTGATGAAGGTACGGCTGCTGCTGAAGCAATGGCCATGCTTTTCAATCATAAAAATCGTAATCATGAGCACCCTACTTCACCAAAATTTTTTGTTGATGATAAAACCTTTTCTCAAACAAAAGATATTCTTATAACAAGAGCAAACCCTGTAGGGATTGAAATAGTGTTTGGTGATTTTCATACCATACAACCTGATGAAACCTTTTTTGGAGCAATTGTACAATATCCGAACAGCGAAGGGAGTGTAGAAGATTACCGGGATTTTATTGAAACAGTTCATAATGTAAACGCCTATGTTGTGATGGCTACTGATCTTATGGCGCTAACATTGTTGACGCCGCCCGGTGAGCTTGGTGCCGATGTTGCTGTAGGCTCTACCCAAAGATTTGGCGTACCAATTGGCTATGGTGGGCCCCATGCTGCATTTTTTGCAACCAAAGATGACTTTAAAAGAAATATACCAGGGCGAATAATTGGCGTGAGTGTGGATGCACAAGGCAACCGCTGCCTGCGCATGGCTTTGCAAACAAGGGAGCAACATATAAGAAGAGAAAAAGCAACTTCAAATATTTGCACGGCACAGGCCTTGCTGGCAAATATGGCTGCTATGTATGCAGTGTATCACGGAGCCGAAGGTTTAAAAAACATTGCAAAAAGAATCACTCTTTTAACTAATACTTTAGCTGTTGCGCTTACTGATTTGGGGTATTCGTTAAAATCTGAAAATTATTTTGACACAGTTACTGTAAAGACTGAAGGTATAGCAGAAATAAAATCAATTGCAGAAGCGTATAATATTAATTTTTTTTACAGCCCTGGAAACACAATAACTATTTCTCTTGACGAAACAACTACACAAGCTGATGTATTAAACATAGCGGGCATATTTGCTTTTACCAAAGGAAATGATACTACTATTGCTACTTTCGATAATGACGATTCACTCCAGCATATTCCTTCATCATTAATAAGAACATCCACATTTTTATTGCACCCGGTCTTTAATACACATCATAGTGAAACAGAATTAATGAGGTACCTCAAATCTTTAGAGAATAAAGATTTGTCACTCACAACATCAATGATCCCGCTTGGGTCCTGCACTATGAAGCTGAATGCAGCAACCGAACTTATCCCGGTAAGCTGGCCTGAGTTTAGCAAAATTCATCCGTTTGCGCCGGCTGATCAAACGAAGGGTTACCAGGAAATTATTGATGAATTAGAAAATATGCTTAGTAAGATAACTGGTTTTGCTGCATGCAGTTTACAACCTAATAGTGGTGCCCAGGGCGAGTTTGCGGGTTTATTAGCAATTAGAGCATATCATGAAAATAAAAATAATAATAATAATAGAAATGTAATGCTGATACCGGTTTCAGCCCATGGAACTAATCCTGCATCTGCTGTAATGGCCGGCTTTAAAGTAGTTGCTACTGCATGTGATGATGCAGGAAATATTGATGTTAATGACTTAAAAAATAAAGTGGAAAAATATAAAGATACGCTTGCAGGGCTGATGGTTACTTATCCGTCTACGCATGGTGTATTTGAAGAAAGTATCAAAGAAATATGCCAGCTCATTCATGATAACGGCGGACTTGTTTACATGGATGGCGCTAATATGAATGCACAGGTTGGCATCACTTCTCCCGGTGTTATCGGGGCAGACGTGTGTCATTTAAATTTACATAAAACATTTGCCATCCCTCATGGCGGCGGCGGACCCGGCATGGGACCTATTTGTGTTAACGATAAACTGAAGCCATTTTTGCCAGGTCATGTTTATAACAATTCAATGCCGGATAAAAATAGCAGCTTACAGGTTACGGGTGCTCATTCAGTAAGTGCAGCTCCTTTTGGCTCTGCAAGTATTTTGCTGATTAGCTATGCATACATAAAATTGCTGGGAAGCATAGGCATGAGAAATGCTACTGAATACGCCATTTTAAATGCGAACTATATGAAGGCCCGTTTAAAAAAATATTATAAGATATTATACACCGGTAAAGGTGGTACATGTGCACATGAATTTATTGTTGACCTCCGTCCGTTTAAGAACACTGCAGGTATTGAGGCGGAAGATGTTGCCAAGAGATTGATGGACTATGGATTTCATGCGCCTACATTAAGTTTTCCGGTAGCGGGAACTATTATGATTGAGCCAACAGAGAGCGAAAACAAAGCTGAACTTGATCGCTTTTGTGATGCTTTGATAAGCATTTATGAAGAAATAAAAGCTATTGAAAAAGGGCAAAGTGATAAAGCAGATAATGCTTTAAAAAACGCTCCTCATACTTTAGGCGTTATTACAGCAAATAACTGGAAACATTCTTATACCCGCCAGCAGGCTGCTTTTCCTTTAGAATATTTGCAATCAAATAAATTTTGGCCTTCAGTAAGCCGGGTAAATAATACATATGGCGATAGAAACCTGATCTGCACATGTGAGCCGGTAAGTTCATATGCTGAAGAAGAAGTTTAGAACACTGGTTTCATTGATATGTTGTAGATGATTATGATTGATATTATTATTATCGGAGCAGGCGCATCAGGCTTAATGGCTGCAAGAATTTTATCTGCCAAAGGCAAAAAAATTTTGTTGTTAGAAGCAAGAGACCGGGTTGGAGGAAGAATTGAAACTATCACAAAAGGCTTTACATTTCCAACAGAAGCTGGTGCTGAATTTATTCATGGCGATCTTAAAACAACCTTGAACTTATTAAAAGAAGCAGGAATCCGCTATACTAAAAGTGAAGGAGAAATCTACAGGATAGAAAAAGGTGAATTAAAATTGCAGGAAGATTTTATTCCCCATTGGGATGTTTTGATGGAGCGTTTAAATAAACTTACAAGCGATCTGACTATTGCTGATTTTTTTAAGCAATATCTTGCTGAAACAAAATATAAAAATCTAAGAAAATCATTTACACAATATGTGCAGGGTTACGATGCTGCAGATATAAACTATACCAGCAGTTTTGCAATAAGAGATGAAATGCAGAGTGAAGAAGGTGAACAATACAGAGTTGACGGCGGATATATTAGTATGATTAATTTTTTGGTTGATGAATGCCACAAACACAATTGTAATATAAACTTATCAGAACCGGTTAAACAAATTCATTGGCAAAAAAATTATGTAGAAGTTTTTACAGAAAAAAATAATTACACAGCCGAGAAAATTATTGTCACGGTTCCTGTTGGTGTATTAAGAAATGAAGGTGAAAGCCTTGATAGTATTCAGTTTGCCCCTTCTCTGCCAAATGATTATTCAGTCGCAATAAGCCAGTTAGGTTTCGGCGGAGTTATAAAGATTTTATTGGAATTTGATGAGGCGTTTTGGTTTAAAAGTTCTTTACTAAAGAAGAACAAAGAACCTTTTTTTATTTTTGCCGATACATCAATCCCGGCATGGTGGACACAATTTCCAAGTAAAACTCCATTACTTACCGGCTGGCTTTCCGGGCCACCTGCACAAAAATACAAAGACCATAATGACGAGGAAATTTTAACTCTTGCCATCGAATCTTTAGCATCGATACTTAAGATGGATGCGAAGATTATAAAACAAAAATTAAAATTCTTTATAATAAAGAACTGGCTCAAAGAACCCTTTAGCAAAGGCGCTTACAGCTACCCGGCATTAATGAAGAAACAAGCGGTAAACCTGTTAAGAATTGCTGTGCAGGACACTATTTATTTTGCAGGAGAAGCAATAGTAACCGGCACTACCGGCACTGTTGATGCTGCGCTTATAAGCGGGAAAAAAGTGGCTGAAGAAATACTCATGCTACAATAACAATGTTTTGCTCCGCAAGTAATGGCATGCCCTTGAAACGAAGCAAAACATTAGCGACTGTTATTACATCTTTTTGGCAGTACGCTACAATTCGCTCAAGATTTTTTTCGTCCCAATAAACCTGCCCTACCATGCTTCCGTCAATATCATCTTTTGGAGAAGGAACTCCCAATGCAGCAGCTAATAGTTTTAATGATGTATAGTGCTTATAATCGCCAAAGCGCCATAAGTGTAAAGTATCTGTAACAGGATTATCCCAGGGTTTTATATTTTGAAAATCCATGAAAGAAGGAATGCTGAGATTATTTATAAGCATGCGACGGCATAAAAAAGGAATGTCAAATTCTTTTATATTATGGCCCGCAAAACACCACTTATTATTAATTGCATGTAAGTGATAAAGCGTCTTAATAAAATTTTCAAGGATGTTTTTTTCGTTATCTGAATAAAAAGATTTTATTCTTAACTGCAATACATTATTATCTGTTCTAAAATATCCAAAGCTTATACAAATAACCTTGGCAAATTCGGCCATAATGCCTGCCCTTAGCGGGTAATATTCATCAGCAGTAATATTTTCAGGAAGCGCTTTATGTATTTTATCATTCCATAATTCTTTCCATTCTTCGCTTAATGCATGAAAATTATGCGCTTCTGAAACAGTTTCAATATCTATTAAAAATAAATTTTCGAGAGGTGTATTAGTCATGTTCGCTGATTGAGAAAGTAAAGTGTGAAATAAAAATAAGCGAAAATTATAATTGGGGGTTTCTTTATAAAGCTTTAAAACAATCTTTAATTAAGGTCAATACTATAAATTTAAAAAACCCACTCTTTCGAATGGGTTCTTATGTTATCAATCACATAACTATTAATCTTCTATTTTGATCTTTCCTTTCTGCTTAGCCATTACTTCTTCAGCAACGTTATTGGGAGCTGGTGCGTAATGACTAAATTCCATTGTTGAAGTAGCACGGCCGCTTGATAAAGAACGGAGCTGTGTAACGTATCCAAACATTTCACTCAAAGGGACTTTCGCTTTTATTACCTGAACACCATGCTTGCTGTCCATCCCTTCAAGCATACCACGGCGGCGGTTAAGATCGCCTGTTACATCACCCATATATTGATCTGGAGTAAGCACTTCTACTTTCATTATTGGCTCAAGCAAAACGGGTTTAGCTTTTTTGCCAGACTCACGAAAACCACCCTTGGCACACAATTCAAAAGACATAGCATCGGAATCCACCTGGTGAAAGGAACCATCAAATACTCTTACTTTCATGCTTTCCATTGGATAGCCGGCAAGAACTCCTGTTGTCATAGATGTCTCAAACCCCTTCTGTATTGCGGGCACAAATTCTTTAGGAATTGAACCTCCAAACAATCCATTTATAAATTGAAAATTTCCTTTCCCCTCTTTCAAAAATTCTTCATCAGCAGGGCCTATTTCAAAAACGATATCAGCAAATTTTCCACGACCACCTGTTTGCTTTTTTAAAGTTTCCCTGTGTTCAATTGTTTTTTGAAAAGCCTCTTTATAAGCAACCTGCGGCGCTCCCTGGTTAATCTCAACTTTAAATTCTCTTTTCATTCTATCCACAATAATTTCCAGGTGAAGCTCACCCATACCACTTAAAATTGTTTGCCCTGTTTCCTCATCTGTTTTTACTCTTAATGTAGGATCTTCTTCAACTAATTTTGCAATGGCCATTCCCATTTTGTCGACATCAGCCTGCGTTTTAGGCTCTACTGCTACAGAAATAACGGGTTCAGGAAAGGTCATGCTTTCCAATACAATCGGGCTTTTTTCATCGCAAAGTGTATCACCTGTTTTAATATCTTTAAAGCCAACGGCAGCGCCAATATCACCTGCTTCAATAAAATCTACAGGGTTTTGTTTATTGGCATGCATCTGCATTATACGGGAAATTCTTTCATTTTTCCCTGTACGGGTGTTCAACACATAAGAGCCGGAATTTAATCTTCCGCTATATGCACGAAAGAATGCCAAACGACCTACAAAGGGATCGGTCATGATTTTAAATGCCAGTGCGGAAAACGGTTCTTTTGGATCAGCATGACGTAAGATTTCTTCCCCGGTATCAGGATTAATTCCTTTGACTGCTTCAATATCTAAAGGACCTGGCAAATATCTGATGATTGCATCCAAAGCAGTCTGGACACCTTTATTTTTAAATGACGATCCGCACATCATCGGAATGATTGAAATATCAATAGTTGCCTTTCTCATGGCAGCATGTATTTCATCTTCAGTGATTGTATCAGGATCATCAAAAAATTTCTCTAAAAGATGTTCATCATAATCAGCAACAGCTTCTATCAGGTGCTGTCTCCATTCTTTCACTTCTTCTATCATATCTTCCGGGATAGGAACTTCTTTGTAAGTCATCCCTAAAGTTGCGTCATCCCAAACCATTCCTTTCATTGTAACTAAATCTACTACACCTTTAAAGTTATCTTCAGCGCCAATTGGCAATTGAAGAGGAACAGCTTTGGCCCCAAGCATTTCTTTTACTTGCTTAACAACATTCAAAAAATCTGCACCAGCTCTATCCATTTTATTCACAAAGCCAATACGCGGTACTTTATATTTGTTTGCCTGGCGCCATACAGTTTCGCTTTGAGGTTCAACTCCGCTAACGGCATCAAACAATGCAAGAAGCCCATCCAGCACACGAAGTGAACGTTCTACTTCCACTGTAAAATCCACGTGACCTGGTGTATCAATGATATTGAACTTATACAGTTTGCTATCAGCATTTTTAACGCCTTGCGTTGTAGGAAAATTCCAGAAACAAGTGGTTGCGGCAGAAGTAATTGTGATACCTCTCTCCTGCTCCTGCGCCATCCAGTCCATCGTTGCTGCACCATCATGAACTTCACCAATTTTATGGTTTACCCCTGTGTAATACAGGATACGTTCTGTAGTGGTGGTTTTTCCGGCATCAATGTGGGCCGCAATTCCAAAATTTCTTTGATATCTTAAGTCTCCCATGACTTTGTAATTATAATTTAATTAATAATGAACGTGTTAATTTGTCTTTAGAATAACGATGAAATTTCATTTAATGATACACCTGTTATTCTTTACTGTTTTCTTTTCACAATTTTAAGTAGTAATGGAAAAGATTTTGGAGGCGCAAAGCTAAGAATAATATGTGGTATTCCTGATACTTTACAAAAGAAACAGCCAGTGATATAACAGGAGTTTCACAAACAAAAAATCCCTTTTATAAGGGAAATTTGTAACGAATTTTAAAACTAAAATTATATCCTGAAATGAGCAAAGGCCTTGTTGGCATCTGCCATGCGATGTGTATCTTCTTTCTTTTTGAACGCAGCGCCTTCGCCTTTACTTGCAGCAACAATCTCATTGGCTAATTTCTCCGCCATACTTCTTCCGTTTCTATCACGGCTAAAGCGAATAAGCCATTTTATGCTAAGCGAAATTTTTCTATCAGCACGAACTTCTGCCGGAATTTGAAAAGTAGCACCACCAATACGGCGGCTTCTTACTTCTACAGATGGAGTTACATTTGATAAAGCTCTTTTCCATATTTCATAACCATCTTCCCCTGAAATTTTTGATACTTTTTCAATGGCATCGTAAAAAATATTATAAGCTCCGCTTTTCTTACCCTCCCACATCATATTATTTACAAAACGGGTTACTAATTTATCACTAAATTTTGGATCAGGAGCTAATGGAAGTTTTTTGGCCTGGGCTTTACGCATTTTAAATTATAAGTTGTTCGTTATTTGTAATAAGTTATTTTTTTGCTTTTTCTTTCTTTGTTCCGTATTTGGAACGGCTTTTTTTGCGGTCTTTAACACCGGCAGTATCAAGGCTTCCCCGAACAATATGGTAACGAACACCCGGCAAATCTTTTACCCTTCCGCCTCTTATCAAAACGATAGAATGTTCCTGTAAATTATGTCCTTCGCCGGGTATGTACGCAATTACCTCAATTTTATTAGTAAGCCTTACTTTAGCCACTTTACGTAAAGCGGAGTTCGGTTTTTTTGGTGTGGTTGTATAAACTCTTGTGCATACTCCACGACGCTGAGGGCAGCTATCAAGCGCTCTTGACTTACTTTTAGCCCTTATTATTTCTCTACCTTTTCTTACTAATTGCTGAATTGTAGGCATTCTTTAACCTTAATTTTTTGGACGGCAAAGGTAGGTGGCAGTTAGTGAAATACCAAAAATATATTGGATAGACAAGTATCATACTTTATACATCCAGTTATATATATCTTCGGCTTTCCCTTCCCTTATATCAGCCATACGTGTTTTTATGGCTGGAGCAATTTTCCAGTTATCTACATTAAATTTCATTGCGAAATCCTTATAGCCAAGTTCTTTTATCATAGAAATAGTGGCCGCTGTGCCTGTTCCAAAAAGCTCAAGTAAATTGCCCGCCTTGTATTCTTCCACGATAATATCAATATTTAATGAACGCTCCTCTACTTTTAGCCCTTGTTCTTTTAATAATGTAATAACACTATCCCGTGTAACTCCATTTAAAATAGTTCCTGATTCAAGATCGGCCGTATAAGCAACATCATTAATTATAAAAAAAACGTTCATTGTGCCACACTCCTGTACATATTTATGTGCAAAGGCGTCAGTCCATAAAACCTGGTCGTATCCTTTTAATTTTGCCTGGGCTGTTGGGTACATTGCTGCGCCATAGTTACCTGCATTTTTTGCAAAGCCAACTCCTCCAGGAGCTGCTCTTGAATATTTTTCTTCTACGCAAATTTTCATCGGCACACTATAATAAGGCCCCGTAGGACTTAATATAATCATAAATTTATATTTTTCGCTTGGCCTTACTCCTATCATTTCATCGCTGCTGAACATTATTGGACGAATATATAATGAATGATGTTCTTTTGCAGGTATCCAGTTTTTATCTATCTCAACTAATTGCCTCATTCCTTCTACAAATATTTCTTCCGTGATTGCAGGCATTTGCATTCTTTCAGCAGAAATATTGAATCGTTTAAAATTTTCAAGAGGCCTGAAAATAAATGCTTCTTCCTTTGGATTTTTATATGCTTTTACACCTTCAAATATTGCCTGGCCATAATGCAGTGCGGCAAGTGATGGTGATAAAAGTAACGGCTGGTAAGGTTTAATTTCTGCTGTTTTCCATTCTCCATCTTCATAATCAACTTCCAGCATATGATCAGTAAAATATTTACCAAATGGAAGATTTTCAAGATTTATCTCGTTGAGTTTGCTTGTTTCTGCTCTTGTAATATTAAAATCTGCGGCTGCTATCATATCACTAAATTTGTAGCAAAGGAACGAAAAAATAGCGACGCATTAACCGGTATGAGTTTACAGTATTATCAGCTTCCTCCCATTGTTATTTGTAATCTGTATAAAGATTCGCTTGTGGATTTGCATGTGGAGATTGACAAGGCTGCTGAAGAAGATAGTAAAATTAAATTTGTCGGCGGTAATAATAAGCATATTTTATTGTTGGCAGATAATGCGGATTCTGCATTTTTAACTGGCAATGAATTTGATTTTTTATCAGGCA
The DNA here is from genome assembly GCA_964236235.1 of uncultured Chitinophagaceae bacterium. Classification (GTDB taxonomy): domain Bacteria; phylum Bacteroidota; class Bacteroidia; order Chitinophagales; family Chitinophagaceae; genus Ginsengibacter. Next base: position 79,046 of record CAXSDW010000001.1, on the reverse strand, counting down.
TTTTATCCGCATGCAGTTTAAATTTGGGTGATGTGGCGATTGTAAATTTAAATACAATAAATGCTGAAGACTATAAGATTATACCAGAATACATGCAGGCTGCGGTTATTATTCTTTTTGGCATTGAAAGCCATGTTTTAGGGTTGCCATTTAAAATTCCATACTTCCAGGTTCAGCAATTTAAAGGCAGAACTTATTTATTTGCCCCGCGGTTAGATGTATTAAAAAATGATACAGATCTTAAAAGAAAACTGTGGGAAGGTTTAAAAAACATTTTTTCTTTATAAACAAAGTGAATGCAGCAGCTGATTTTTGCCACTAATAATGAACATAAAGTAAAAGAAATAAAATCAGTCATTGGTAATTTAATGAGTATTAAAAGCTTAAAAGATATTGGAATAAATATAGAAATACCGGAGCCGCACGATACCTTAGAAAAAAATGCTGCTGAAAAATCCTCTGTTATTTATCATCTTACTAAAATGGATTGCTTTGGAGAAGACACTGGTGTTGAAGTAGAAGAATTAAATGGTGAGCCCGGAGTAAAAAGTGCGAGGTATGCAGATGGCGAGCACTTTAAAGATAATATTGAGAAGCTGCTTTTTAAGCTTGAAACAATAACAAACCGTAAAGCGCAGCTTAGAACAATAGTTTCATTAATGTTAAAAGGAAAAGAAATTGCATTTGAAGGTATTTGTAAAGGCATCATTATTGCAAAGAGAAGAGGTGAAAAAGGATTTGGCTACGATCCGGTTTTTGTTCCTGAGGGCTCAGAGAAAACATTTGCAGAGATGAATTTAGCCGAAAAAAATATTTACAGTCATAGAAAAAAAGCTATAGATAAACTTGTAAAGTATCTTCAAACAAATATTTAAAAGATAAAAGCATTTGAATTTAAAAAGCAACCAAATTATTACTGAAGCCGACTTAATAAAAGGTTGCATTGATGGTAATCGCCAGGTACAGGAACTATTGTACCAGCGTTTCTCTGCAAAAATGTATGCTATATGTATGAGGTATGCAGGAAACACAGATGATGCTCAGGATCTTTTGCAGGATGGTTTTATAAAAGTTTATAAAAATTTAGGCAAGTTTCGTGGTGATGGCTCCTTTGAAGGGTGGATAAGAAAAATATTTGTAAACACTTCTATTGAGCATTTCAGAAAAAAAGTTAAACTTTATTCTGTAACAGAAACACAGGAAGTAACGATTGAAGATAATGAGTGGAACATATTGGATAATCTTGCAGAAAAAGATATAATTTCAATGATACACGAATTATCACCGGGATACAGAACGGTTTTTAATATGCATGTAATTGAAGGATATTCTCATAAAGAAATTGCGGATATATTAGGCATAAACGAAGGAACAAGCAAATCTCAATTAGCAAGAGCTAAAGCGGTGCTCAAAAAAATGGTTGATAGCAGGCTGAATATAACCAGTAATTTTAAAGAAGTATAAAGTATGCAGAAGTTTAAAGATAAAATGTATAAATATGAGGTTGCACCTCCAGCCGAATGCTGGAAAAAAATTAGTACACTATTAGATAACGGAACCATTAAGAACTATAAATCTTTAAAAAAAAATAAATTATTCTATAGCATGGCTGTTGCTGCAAGTGTGGCAGTTCTTATTTTCAGTTTAATATTCTGGCTTAATAAAA
>CAXSDW010000001.1:6845-77280 GCA_964236235.1 uncultured Chitinophagaceae bacterium | reverse complement strand
ACGATCAAAATCCGGGAAAACTAATATGGAGCGCTAAAGTAGAAAGATGGAAAGATATAATGAAGTCTAAATCATTAGCCGCTTCTGCTGCTGATTTTTTGGATATTGTTGAGTTAACGCATGTATTAAATAATGAATAACGCGTAGAGAGTTTCCGTATTATAAATTCCAAAGCTTCCAACTTTCCTCCGCCTGTATAATTAGCATATCATAGCCATTCTGTATTGAAGCACCCCGCATTTCTGCTTTTTCAAGAAATAAAGTTTTTGCCGGCTTATAAATAAGATCAAAAAAATAATGATTTGGAGTTATTAGATTATAAGGAATGTTAGGACAATCATCAACCAATGGCCACATACCAACCGGCGTACAATTTATCACTATTGTAAATTCATCCATTATAGCTTTTGATAACATAGAATAATTAATAAAATTATCTTTTAGCTCTTTATTTCTTGTTACTATAATAAAACTAATATTAAGCTTTTTCAAAACAAACTGTACCGCCTTAGATGCGCCACCTGTTCCTAAAACCAGGGCTTTATTATGATGCGGCTTAAGCTTGTTTATAAATGATTTTTCAAAGCCGGCGATATCAGTATTGTAAGCAGTTAAAGTATTGCCTGATATTTTTATACTGTTAGTAGCGCCAATCTTTTTTACTTCATTTGATTCATCGGTAATAAATTTTAACACCTGCTCTTTATAAGGTATTGTTACACACAAGCCTTTTAATGAAGGATTATTTTTTAAAATAACGGGAAGCTCATTTATGTTTTTTATAGGAAATGCTTTAAAAACAGCATCTTTAATTTTCTCTTTTTCAAATTTCTCAGTAAAATACTGCTCGGAAAAAGAATGAGTAAGAGGATAGCCGATGAGGCCATAAAGGTTCATCAGACGATTTCTTTATTAAGGTATAAATGGAAAGTATCTCCGCGTAATCCGATACGCATCGCTTCCAGCGGAATCACTTCTGAAGGCGCTATATTTCCCAGGTTAACATTACAGCCAATCAACTCAAGAAAATATAATTGCTGGTCTTTTTGAGGAGCTTCCCAAATAATTTTTTCTTCAGAAATCTGGGTTAAAATCTCCTGCACCAAGCCTTCTCTTACCTCGCCTGATCCACGATAAATACCTACATTTCCCGACTCCCGGGCTTCAGCAATAACATACGTAGCTCCTGCTTCCAATTCTGCTTTCATCAACTCGATCCATTTATATGGTGGTATAATATGTGCAGCGTCTTTACTTCCTACTTCACTCAATACAGTTGCAATCTTCCCTAATTTTTCAATATAGCCACACTTTTCACTGTGTGGAATATCAATAGAACCATCACTTACTTCAATATAAGTAATTTTAAAATCATTACACATTTTGATAAAATCATCAAATTGATTACGTACTAAAAATGCTTCGAAAAGTGTTCCTCCAAAATAAACCGGGATATTAAAAGCCTGGTAAATTTCGATTTTTTCTTTAAGATTTGGCGTTACAAAAGCAGTTCCGAAACCTAATTTCACAATATCAACATGCGGATGTGCAACGCTCATAAAATTCTTTGCTTCTTCAATACTTAGCCCTTTATCCATCACCATAGTGAGGCCGTGTTTGCGTGGTTTTATATTTCTTTCAGGAATTTGAGTGAGATTAAAATTCATCATGTTTTGGTGTGGTAGATAGAATGCAAAGAAATAATAAAAACCAATAAGCAACAAACTAACTATTACTTTGAGGAATTAGATCTTTTATACCTTGCGATTAAATCAACAACCTGCTGATTTTGAAGTAATGAAGGATTCAGGCTTATAAATTGATTAACCAATTTTGGAGATTTTTGAAGAGCAATGTCTAATTGTAACAAACCTTCTTTTGCTTTTCCCAAAGCAAAAAAAACAGCGCTTTTATAGAAGAATAAAATCGGTTTATTATCTGTATTTTTTGTTGCATTATACGCCTGTTCCAAAGCTTCTTCGTAAAAGCCGGCGTTATATAAACACTTTATTAATTCTTTCCAGCCTTTTATATTTTTAGGCCTGGCTTTGATAAAATTTGAGAAATAAATTACAGCTTCTTTAATTTTTTTAAGCTGAACATAACATTGAGCCATAGCAAAGTTATAGTCTGGCTGATTCCTGTTTATACGCATTGCGCTTTCAAGGTTTTTTACAGCGCTTTCCCAATAACCTTCATCCATATAAGTACAGGCTACTTTGTAATATAAATGACTATCATCAGGATTAAGATGCGATGCTTTGCGATAATGAAATCTTGCCTGGGCGTAGTTTTTTAATTTATTATAAGAATGGCCAATGGCTTCATAAATAACATCTTCAGGTCTTGTTAATTCAAGTACTTTTTGCAACACCTCAATAGCATCTTTATACTTTCTTATGCGCAGATAAGCATCACCTAAATTTCGATATGCATAATCAAACTTTTCATCAATAGCTATAGCGTATTGATAAGCATCAATTGCTTTTTCAAAAAGCTTTAAGCCCTGGTAGGCGGCACCAAGATTGAACCAGGCAAGCTCAGCGAATGGAAATTCATCAATTATTTTTGTGTGCAAAGAAATACTTTCCTCATATCTTCCTGTAAAATCTGTCCAGAAACAAATCTTATATAATGCTTCTTCATTGCGGGCATCCTGTTCTAATATTAATTTGAGGCAATTAAAAACTTTATCAAATTCTTCATAATCATCATATACATCAGCTAATTCAAATAATAATTCAATCTTTTCATCACCTTCAAAAGTTTTTATTGCCTGTTCTAATATTAATGCAGCTTTTTTTTGCTGATCTAAAGCCAGGTATGCATCTGTTTTAAGAATATAAACATTAATATCTGTTCTGTCCAGCAACTCAGCTTTTTCAAGTAAAGTAAGTGCCTGGGAATAACGGCGTGTGGCAATTAAAAGGTCAGCCTTTTTAATTTTCAATAACGATGAATATGGATATTGCTGAATTCCGTAGTCAACAGCCTCCAAGGCCGATAGCATATCTTCTTTCTCATCATAATAATCAATTATTTGTTCAAAAGCTTCTTCTTCAATGAAAGTGTAAGTATTCCCTTCCTTGAGATTATTATACTGAATTAATAATTCCTTCATCTCTTCCTGATCCTTTCTAAATGGATTTTCCTTCATATATAACAGTTAACTCAAATTAGCACATTAGTATCAGATTGCCAATTACACGCAACAAATTTAAAAACTATACGTTAAACTAATGACAAAAATTTCTTTCTAACATAACTTAAGTTATCATATTAAATTGTTAACTTTGTTAAAGAATAGCTGATGAAAAAATTTCCCACAATATTATTTGTTTTTCTTTTAGTATGTTGCCTGGCTACTATTGCCACTGCTGACAGAGGTACTTTTGGTAAGAAGAAAAATAAAGTTCAGTTAAACATTATTACTGCAAGCACGCTTAAAAAATCAATACCGTTCAATTTAAAATCGGGCTTAATTTTTAAAGGCAGCAACATTTTAAGCAGCCAACAAGTAGGACATTCCTTTTTAAATAATACGCTAATAAGTTATAAAAAAGGTAATACAATCTATATTTTACCCTACAAACAAAAGATACTAATATCTGATTATTCTCCTTCTGCCGGATATAAATTAATAATACGCCGAAAATAAATATTCTTTAAAAGTTCATTATAGCGACCTGCAATTGCAGGTTTTTTTATGCCATATGTTATTTACTCTTTTGCGTTTCTTCAAAAGATAATACTCTGTATCCGGATTTCGGTATATCAAATTTTGAGGATGCGACCGGATCGAGGCTAATTTTAGAGAGTGTGTATTTAAAAATTGTTTTTCCGGATTGCCATTCGTATTGCATAGCCAAGCCTGGCAAGGTTTTAAAAGGATAATCATATTCGCTATTCGCAACTTTTATATCAGGAGAATAATACACAATAAATGAAGTGCCATCTTTCAGTTTTGCAATAGCTTTTTTACAATTGTATCCGGCAATAGCAGCAGTCTCATTGGTAATTTCATAAGTAATGCCTTCATACTTCTTATTCTTTTTTTCCCAATCATCTTTCGTTAATGTGATCATTAATTTTTGTCCGCTGTAATCTTTCAAAATTACCCCGGTCGCAGATTTGGAATCATGAATTGTGCTTTCACTTCCAAGACCGCTCACCATCTCATTCCTTGTTTGATTGCCCTTTATGTACACAGTAGTGGTAGCTCCATCAAGCATATCAGCCATATTAGGTTCTTTACTTCCTGTTTGAATTGACATATTATAAACCAAAGAGCCTTCAGTAATCACCTTTTGAGCTGATACAGAAAACACCCTTATAAAAACGAAAATAATAAGTATTATAAATTTGAAATTTTTCATTACTATTTATGTAAAACACTTGTGTACATACAGACAAACGTTTGAAGTAAAAGGTTGCAGTAAATCATTACTTTGAGATTACCGTGGTTTTTTAGGAGTTTTAGTTGGTGTACTTTGCAGCTTTTTATTGCTTTCCTGCATTTGTTCAATTCTTTGCTGCCACTTTGATTTTACCTGAGGCTTTTTCTTATTCTCCTGCAATTGCGCCAGTATTTTTTCATGATTAATAATATATTTTTGAATAACAAACTGGATCAATAATGTAATTGCATTTGATACTGTATAATACCACGTTAAAGAAGAAGGCAGCTTATTAAATACGCCTAATAATATTACAGGAAAAATAAAAGGAAGGTATTTCATAACAGGATTACTGTTATCCTGCATATTACTCATCCCATATAAAGATATCAGCAAGCTGGTAACAACAGCTAAAATGGTAAATAAACTTACATGGCTGCCATAAAAAGGGATATTAAATGGAATATCATAAATTGAATCGTAAGAAGATAAATCTTTTGCCCACAAAAAGCTTTGCCCTCTTAAAGCTATATTGGAATTGAAGAAATTATATAGCGCAAAAAATATTGGTATCTGAAGCAAAGCAGGTATACAGCCACCCAAAGGATTAACACCGGCAGTTTTAAACAACTTCATTTGCTCCATACCAAATGCCTGCTTGTCTTCACCGTGCTTTAATTTAAGAGTATCTATCTCGGGTTTTAATAATTTCATTTTGGCGCCACTCAAATAACTTTGATAAGTTAAAGGTGATATTAATAACCTGATTATAATAGTTAGTAAAGCGATCACCAAACCATAACTTGCAATTTTACTTCCCAGGAAATTAAACACCGGCAAAATAAAACCGCGATTTATATATTTTACAAATGCAAAAATTCCACTGCCAAGAGGAACAATATTATTCATTTGATTGCCATAAGATTTGAGTATTTTATAATCACTGGGGCCGTAATACAATTGCAAAGGAATACTCGCCACTGCGCCTGATGTAACCTGAACTCTGCCATTTGCTGTTGCCTGTGCTATTATATGTGTGCTGGTATCAGTGGGCACCTGCCATTTGATTTCAGCATTTTTAAACTTGTTTTTTGCGATTATGGAGGTTACAAAAAATTGTTGTTTAAGTGTAATCCAGTCTACAGGCACATCAAGGCTTTTATCATTGCCGGTACCGATATTATCAAAATCATAATCTCCATCTTTTACATAAGACACCTGCGATTGCAGTTTTTCAGATGAAGCATCCTTTTCTACCTGTGATGCCTGTGCCTGCCAGGTTAAATTAATTGTGTTCTGAGAAACTATTTTATCAGCGCCATTTAAATTGATTACAAAATCAAGCATATACTGATCGGGAGGCAGTGAAAAGCGATGTTCTATACGCTCACCCGATGCATTTTGAAGTAAATAACTCAGCGTTTTAGCGCCGTTAGATAAAGATGACGATGAATCAGGTTTAAAAAATAAGTCGCTGGTTTGAGCAGTTTGATTTGCTCCGGTATTTATCGGGTAAGATATCTTATTAAAACTTCCGTTTTGAAGAATGAGCGGCTTATGATCAAAGGTTTTAAATCTTTTAAGTTCAACAATTTTTGGCTGACCGCCTTTATTAGTGAAAGTAATTTTTACAAGATTATTTTCAAGAGTTGTTAATTGCTCTTTTGAAGAAGAATCCTGCTGAAATGAGCCTGAAGCTGATAATGATGAGGAATTCTGTGAAGCGTTACCGGTTGTAAGTTTATTATCTTCCTTTGGCTTAATGCGGTTAAGGGAATCCTGTATATGTTGCCGTTCTTTTTCAAGTGCTGCCTGGCCCTGCTTTGAGTAAAAGAAGTATCCAAAAAATAATAAAGCCAATAACACAAATCCAATCACACTATTTCTATCCATTCCCATATTTAAAAATTAAGTGGGCAAAGGTAAGTAAACTTGCAGTACCTATATAAGTTCAACTATAAATAAAAATACCTTCAAAAATGAAGGCATTTACTTTATATAAATACTTGCAAAACTTTATTTTTTTGCTGAAGGTGCAGCAGTTTTTGCAGGAGCCGGAGCAGCTGCTCCTTTTGCAGCAGCGGCTGGTGCGCCTTTTGCTGCGGGGGCAGCACTTGCAGAAGCTGGAGCTTTTGCCGCAGTAGCCTCTTCCTGTTTCAACTGACGCGTCATGCTTACTGATGCAATAGGAATACGTGGAGAATTTAGTATCTCCATGTTTTCTGCAACCACATCCTGCACACGAAGATTCTGATTCAATTCCAGATTAGTGATATCCATTTCAATATTTTCACGCAAATATTTTGGGTATGTTTTTACTTTCAAAGATTTTATCCTTGTAGCTAATTTACCACCAGCCTTTACACCGGCTGGGATTCCTGTAAGCTTCAAGGGTATGGTAACCATTACTTTTTTATCTTCTACCAATTCTAAAAAATCTACATGAAGCAAAAGATCGGAAACCTTATCAAACTGCATTTCCTTTAAAACACACCTGTAAGCCGATCCGTCTATCTTTACTTCAGCCAGCATAAAATCAGGCGTATAAACGATATTTTTAAAGGATGAGGCCGGGGCAGAAAAAGTAATTTCTTTCTCTCCTCCGTAAATTACACCGGGAACTTTTTCTTCAAAGCGGAGCCGCCTTGTAGCGGCTTTATTGAATTCAGTTCTCAGTTCCGCTTCTATGGTGATTGTTTTCATGCAATTTTTATTGAGGCGCAAAGGTAATAAAGAATTGACAATTGAGAATGGAAATTTGAAACCGGAAATTATTTCTTATTCAGCATCCTGCTGCGCAGAAACAGGCTGTTGATACTTTTGTTTTCAAAAGCATTTCTTATGGCAATGGCAAATAATTCTGCTACAGACACTACCTTTATTTTATCCGCTAATTGCTTTACAGGAATAGTGTTACAAACCACCAGTTCCAGCAATACGCTGTTTTCAATAGTTTCATAAGCGTTTCCGCTTAATACCGGGTGTGTACAAAATGCACGAACACTTCTTGCGCCTTTTTCCATTAAAAGACCGGCGCTTTTAGCTAAAGTGGATCCTGTGTCGCAAATATCATCAATCAAAACAATATCGCGGTTGGCAACATCCCCAATTACAACCATACTGTGTATCTCGTTTGCACGCTTGCGGTGCTTATCACAAATTACCATTTCCACTTCAAAATAACTGGCTATTTCACGTATGCGGTTTGCGCTGCCCACGTCGGGTGCAGCAAATGTGAGGTTTTCAAGATTAAGGTCTTCAATGTAAGGAATAAATATAGCGGATGAATCAAGATGATCTACAGGAATATCAAAATATCCTTGTATTTGCGGAGCATGCAGGTCCATGGTTATCACTCTGTCTGCTCCCGCAGCGGTTAACATGTTAGCCACTAATTTAGAGCCAATAGCTACCCTGGGCCTGTCTTTTCTATCTTGCCGGGCATAGCCGTAATAGGGTATTACAGCAATTACTTTGTAAGCTGATGCCCTTTTTGCGGCATCAATCATCAGCAATAATTCCATCAAATTATCGGTGGGAGAAAAAGTGCTTTGCACTAAAAAAACAAATTGACCCCTGATACTTTCCTGGAATTCAACACCAATTTCTCCATCACTGAATTTACTGATGTTTATCTTTCCAAGTTGTTCGCCAAACTTAAGTGCAATTTGCTTTGCGAGGTATTGGGAGCCTGTACCCGAAAATATTTTTATGTTTGGATGCATTATTCAGCAGTTAAAGCGGAGCAAATAATTAGTGTGGCGAAATTATAATTAATATTGCTATGTAATTAACTGCATTGTATGGAAAGTATTAACAACTCATCCACTTCTATTAAAAACTGGGCAGTTGACGACAGGCCACGGGAAAAGCTTTCTGCAAAAGGACCCGCAGCGCTTAGCGATTCTGAGTTATTAGCAATATTAATAAACACCGGCAGCAAAAGTAAAAGCGCCGTTGAGCTGGCCAAAGAAGTATTACATCTTGGAAAAAACAATTTAAATGAACTTGGCAAACTCTCCTTACATGATTTTATGAAGATTAAAGGAATTGGTGAGGCCAAAGCCATTACTTTATCTGCTGCACTGGAACTTGGGCGGCGCAGACAAGCTTCTTTATCTCTTTTAAAATCTGTAATAAAAACGAGCGGCGACATTGCCGAATACCTTAGGGCCACTTTAAAAGATAACCAGTCAGAGGTGTTTGCTGTTGTATTTTTAAACAAGGCTAATAAGATCAACAACTTTGAAATTATTAGCAAAGGCGGCATTACCGGTACTGTGGCCGACCCAAGGGTAATTTTAAAAAAGGCACTGGAAGTAGATGCCACCTCAATTGTATTGTGCCACAATCATCCTTCAGGAAACCTCAAGCCCAGCCGGGCCGATGAAGAGCTTACCATAAAAATTAAAGAAGCTGCCAAATACTTAGACATCCGCGTAATGGATCACATCATTGTAAGCGAAGATGGATACTATAGTTTTTCTGATGAAGGAATGTTGTGATTTATTTTTGATTTTAATGATTCAATAGTTATCAGATTGATAATTTGACAATTTGATGTTTGGTTCAACAATTGTCAATTATGACGATTCAACAACCCAACGATTTGTAACATTTCATGGAAAACTTATTAATGTATGTATCAACAAGTCTCCCAACAGGGGAAGATTTAAAGGAGGTTCCTAAGCCTGGGCTGTTGGCCCGCCGAAGTTAAAAGGCAGTTCCACCGCTTCAATATCCTGGATGGTGCCGTTTGTGAGCTCAAATTTTTTTACATTATCTATCATGGCTTTCATAAACCGCTTGGCATGCGTTGGCGTAAGAATTATACGGCTTTTAACTTTGCTCTTTGGGGTACCCGGCATCACATTTACAAAATCAACGATAAACTCCGCATGGCTATGCGTAATAATGGCAAGATTTGCGTACGCACCTTCTGATATCTCTTCTGAAATTTCTATGTTGAGTTGATTGGGCTGATCTTTAGGAGTATCCATTACTGTTAGATGATTATGCTTATTAAAAAACTTCTGCAATATTAATTTTTTTTGATGATTTTACAATTCAGCGCATAAAAATTATCCTTATAATAAAAGATGCCGTACTCAATTTGACGGCATCTTTTGTTATGTAAAAGTTTAAATGAGTACTTATCTAACAGCTATTTTATAAATTAATAATCATCCTCTATTAATCTTGTTCTTTCAACCCCATTCATTTCATAAATAGTACCAGGATCATCAGAAAATTCTACCTTCATATGAATACTATCAACAACATTACCAGATTTGGAATGACCCAATTTTGAAAAGACTTTCCCATCCGTCTGATTTACTGTGGCAGCAGTTAAATTTGCTGTGGTATCATAATATTCATTTGCCGCTGTCGCTTGAGAAGAGAAAGTCAGAATACTATAATCAGCAGTTGATTTGAATTTAACTCCCCAACCGTTTTTTAAATCATCAATCCACATGGTATTATCATTTGCAGCCGTATTATAGGTGGCAATTTTAAAATGTCCGATACCGTAATAATCAGGTATTCCAACGGAATCTAAAGTAACCCACCATTCATTTGCAATTTTTACAGCAGAAGTAGATGAAGGATCTTTAAGTTTTTGACATGAGACTAAAATAAATGCTCCACTTATTACGATTAAAATATTTTTTAGCATATAGTGTTTTTATTGTTTTATAAAAGTCCTAAGCGCAGGCCCATATCCAGGATTAACTATCTTCCAGGAATATTGAGGTGGATTAGAATTAATGTTATATACTTCATCTGTTGAACTTGTAATAGATCCATCACTTGCTTGTTGTTCAGGTATATCTATGGTGGATCCAGTTGGATTTATAGCAATAACCGTTAACGTCGCACCTGCTGCACCTCCCGGATTAACTACTTTGTATACTCCCGGAGCAACTTTTGTCCAAGTAGCTATAACTCCATTGCTTGTTCTGGCATAATCACCTGATAAATCATTTGCTGCGGCATCGGAAGATGTAGAATAAACGGCTACGGTTCTTGTAGCTGATGCACTAAAACCATCTGCATTTGTTGCAGAGTAAGTTAAAGTATATACCCCCGGGCTTTGAATATCAACAGACCCATTGACCGCAACTGGTACTTCCGCTCCGGCCACTATGGCTTTTGCCCCCGGGTCTGTATAAGGGCTACCTACACTAACTGCTTGGTAAGCTGAGCCTGTTAAAGTTAACGTCGGAAAAAAAGTAACCCTTGATATACCAACTTTTGTATCTGTGTTATTAATTTTATCCTTATTGCATGCTGAAATGATGACAATAAATGCAAATAGTAAAAACAAATTTTTTTTCATATTGATGATTTAAGAATTCAATTATAATGCCCACCAAACCGGAGTGGAAATAGGAACTATTGCTGGAGCGTTAGAATTGGTTTGACGTTCTGTCTGAGGATATACTAATCTCTTTGGTAGAATTCCAGCTCCCAAAACCGTATTTTTAGAAACTACAAATTGGCCGGATACATACGAAGCATCTGTAGAATATACATTACTTGTTTTTGGGTAGCCGGTTCTGTTTTTTTCAAAAAAACCTTCTAAAAAATGAACCCCATAGGCACATGAAACCCATTTTTGAGTGCTGATCGCTTCGATTTTTGAATCCAATGAACCAGTTAAGGGATATTTATATACTCCTGTGGTGTCATTTATAAAATCAGTACCGTCATTACCTGTCACTGCAAAGGCGGCCAAAACTCCCTGATCATAAAGATCTTTCGCATTTGCGCCACCAAAGTATCGTTCTTGTGCCTCAGCCTGCATAAAATCTGACTCAGCTTGAGACATAAAAATTACAGGATCAGTTGGTGCTGGATTATATACTGTAGCGTTCTTATAGCTGGGATCAGTACCGGTGTAATCACCTTGATTAATCGGAGTAGGATTAGCCGTACCAAAGAAGTAAACAACTCTTGGATCACCATTGTCAACCAAAAAAGAAGAAAATGTTTTACTTGCCCTTAAATTATCCGGAGTATTGAGTGAACGCGAATTATATTCATAAAATGGATTATCCTTACTAGTAACGTTTGTAAACTGAGTAACGCCTGCGTCTGAGTTTAAAAAAATGGCACCAGATGAGTACAATTTTTTAATACCTGTTTCCGCTTCTGCAGGCTTTTTATTTATCATTCTTAAATACATTTTCATTTCAAGGCTGTTGGCTAAACGCACCCATTTATCCATATCTCCCTGAAAAAGCAAGTCTGCAGATTTTTCAGCAGGAGTTAGGACGGAAGGATCAATTGGTTTAGCTAAAGCACTATCTAACAATTTTAATAAATCTTGATATACAGTGTATCCATCATCGAACTTAGGGCTTAGGTTATTTAATCCTTGCAAAGCTTCAAAGTATGGTATATTATCGTACAAATCAACTAAAACTTCCGCCGAGTAAGCCTTCATTACAGTGCCCATTAAATACAAGTTCCAATTCGAAGATTCCTGGGATTTATCAATTACAAACTGATAGTTTTTTAAACCATTGGCAAATAATAATCTATATGGCCTATTTAAATCACTGCTGCTAAGCTGGTAAGCATCAATTGTTTTATACTGATTTGAGAAAGCAGATTGAGTAATATACTGACCCCAGATTCCTCCAAGAATAGCATATTCACCTCCTACAGCGGCTGTTGTACCAAAAATAGCAGCAGGTAGTACTACAGAAGGGGTACCATTTTCTACAAGCGGGCTATTTGGATTTGTATTAATATTTAATTGTTTTTTACAACCAGAGAATAGAATTAAGGTGAAACAGACTATAATGACATCAAATCTTTTAAGTAAAGTATTCATAATATTAATTTAGAATGTTATTTTTAAGGTAGCTCCAAACTGATAAGAAATAGGTGCAGTGCGGAATTCACCTAATTCACTTTCAAGGTCGTTTCCAAGATTTGAAGCCTCCGGATCAATATATGTATTTGATACAGGCGTCCATAATAATAAATTACGCCCATATATACCTACAGCAATATTAGATGAATGAATACCGGATGCCCAAGTTTGCGGTAAATTGTAGAGTAAACTAATATCTCTGAGTTTTAAAAAAGATTTTTTAATAATTCTCGCAGTATACGAACCAGCTTTGTTTTGCGTAGGATACCAATAATCTGTATATGCGCCTTCATCTATTTCCGTAGTGTTCTCTGTATAAGTTGGCTTTCCAGTTGCATCTACTGTTTCCACAACTGAATTTGGAACCACGAAAGGCCTTCTGTCGTTATATGTAGTGTTAAAGGCATTACCTGTAAAATTTAACAAATCAGCCGTACCGCTATACATTACTCCCCCTTTCCTATAATCTAAAGAAAAAGAAAGTTGAACATTTTTATATTTGATTGTATTAAGCAAACCGGTAATAAAATCATATTCTGCATTTCCATAAAACCCTTTATCATCAGCTTCTACTGGCATACCAGTTGTTGCACTAACTATAATTCTTCCATCAGGTGAATACCTTGGAATAGGTGCATAAATACCTGTTAACGATTTACCTGGATAAGCATCCAACTCCGCATCGTATACAGAATTTAATACAATTTTGTCAAGTCCTGCAACTAAACTTTTTACTTTATTCAGATTTTTTGAAAAAGTATAATTGAAAGACCAGCTGAAGTTCCTGCTCCTTACAGGAGTGGCATCAAAGGCAATTTCTATACCTTTATTTTCAACCAATCCCACATTACTAACTAATCCTGTAAATCCCGTAGAAGGAGCAATTGGGGCAGTAATTATTTGACCCTTAGTTTTTTTATCGTACAGTGCTATATCTAATCCTATCCTGCCTTGAAAAAATCTCATTTCAGCACCGACTTCGGCTTCAGTAGTAAGAACTGGAGCCAATGTAGGATTTCCTATGGTGTTGCTTATACCGAAGCCGCTTGTACCAGCAAAAGGAAATGTCAAATTTCCGTAGCCTAAAGCAATTCCACCAGGTTGTAAAGTAGCATTAACTAAATAAGGTGCTGCATCAGACCCGGTCTTCCCATAGCTGGCCCTGAATTTTAAGAGCGAAACACTGGTATTAGTAAGATTAAACGTTTGTGAAGCAACCCAAGCCAGGCTTGCTCCCGGATAAAAGAAACTATTATTGTTTATTGGCAACGTAGATGACCAATCATTACGGGCATTTACGGTTAAAAAAAGCTGATTTTCAAAGCCTATCACTGCTTGGGCATATGTTCCTAATCTCTTTCTATGTTGACTAAAATCTGTAGCGGTTGGTGGCGCTAAAGAATTACTTAAATTATAAAAACCCGGTATAAACAAATTGGTAATTTGCGCTGTAGAGCCATGCTGATCTTCCTGAAAGTAATTAAGTCCGGCAAGGGCATCTAAAGTAAATCCAGAACCGATACTATGACTGTACTTTAAAATGAAATCCCCGTTAATTGAACCCACATAATCGGCAGCTTCTGAAACCGAGCCTATATCAGCAGCCCGGGAAGCACCTTCAGTATTACCACCTTTATTCCAACTTCCGATAGATGGGGCATTAACCGCTTTGTATCCAAATGTTCTTGCATTAGATATGTCTCCACCTACCCGTAATTGGGCAGAAAAATTACTTGTTAGTTTATAACTCATATCCAAGTCTCCAAAAAACCTATCAGAACTTTGGCTATTCTTGTTTTCGTTTAGTGCGTAATAAGGATTTTCCGCATAAGGGCTAAAATAATTGTCTACATTAAAAAACTTATTATGATAATCTTTAAAGTCAGAAATTTTTATATCAACAGGTATTTGCAATATATCTTCAAAGGTAGAAGATCCATCAGTGCCCCCCTGACCTGTGAATGGTGCATTTTGCTTTTTATTACTATAATTAAAAGAAGAATTTAAGGTTAAATTTTTAAACTTACTATTTGTTCTCAATGCAAAAGTATTTCTTTGATAGTAATCAGATTTTGTCGGTATAACTCCATCGCTATTTACATTGCCATATGAGAAATAAAATTGAGACATTTCACTTCCTCCTGATAAAGAAACTGTATTATTATATTCAACACCATCGTCATAAAAATCTCTAACATTATTTTTAATGAAAGAAAAAGGTTTTATTAGCTGCGAATTATCAACAATTGCGCCCCAGGCCCGATCTTTACCATCCAATCTTGGGCCCCAGCTTCCATTTTCAGGGAGAACAAAAGTGCCAGCCCAGCCCTGACCAAAATGATTCTGAAGGTTTGGAAGCTTGCCCACTTTGCTAACATTTATTGACCCTGAATAATCTACTTTGATTTTACCACTTCTTCCCCGTTTAGTTGTTATCATTACTGCGCCATTACTGGCCTGAGAACCGTATAAAGATGAAGCAGCGGTACCTTTAAGGACAGAGATACTTTCTATATCATTCGGATTTATATCATTTAATCCATTACCAAAATCTACATTATCATTATTAGTTCCATCAGTATTCACAGACCCCAATCTGGAATCATTTAATGGAATACCATCAACAACATATAGAGGTTGATTATTTCCGATGATTCCATAACCACGAAGAATAATTTTAGTAGAAGAGCCAGGTCCGCCCGTTTTTGATATATTAGCGCCTGGAATTTTCCCTGCTAAAGCATCTAATACATTTGTAGCACCAGCCCGGTTAATTTGGTCGGAATTAAAGTTTGTGGTCGCATATCCAACTTTGGTTTTATTGGTTCTTTGACCAAGCGCCGTTACAACTACCTCCTGCAATTGTCCTTCAGATCTTTGCAAAGTTGCGTTTATAACCGATTGATTACCTACAACAATCTCCCTGGCTGTTAAACCAATTCCGCTAATCACCAATGTTGCACCCTGCGGGACAGAAATCTGAAAATTGCCACGGGCATCTGCTGAGGTACCTGTTTTAGAACCTCTTACTTTTATTGAAGCATTTTCTACAGTGGCACCTTTATCGTCAGTTACTGTTCCGGTCACCACCCGGGTTTGAGCAAATGCCAATACTCCACTAAGCATTAGCACTGTAAACAGTGATAGAATTTTTCTCATTTGTTTTGATTATTAATTGGCAAATATATAACGTTATAAACCTATTAATTAATAAAGCTATTAATTAATATTGACGTGATCATTACCATAGACATAGAAAATTAATATTTTGCTGCTTTAAAAATGAATTACAATATTAGTCAATCCTATACCTGATTACTTAAGCAGGCATTAGAATAGATCAATCATATTTAGAAAGTGTGATGCTTTAAATTATAAAAACTGCCTCCGCATGTATCGAAGACAGTTTTTAGAAATGTTTATTTATTTATTATACTATTAAAATTTGTCAAACCATAATTTCTGTGTTATCTGATCTTTACCTATAGCGGCTGAAGCAGCCTCATAATTTGCTTTATTCAAATTCTGTTCCTGCACCGGATAAGTTAATCTAACAATTACGCCGGGTGTTTCTCCATCTTTAAATATGCCGTCTGCCGGAGGCATTAATCGTGGGTAATCGAGGCGCCTCCACTGCGTCCAGGCATCATAACCCCTATCGTATAAAGCTATCCATGACTGCACACCAATTTTTTCTTTGTACGTGCCAGACGCTGTTGTATAGTTAACCGAAGGCTGTGAGCGATAAACTAAAGCCTCAGAAAGAGTGCCGCCCCATTCCAATATTGAAGCATCAATTGCATTATTATAATGTTGTTCAGCAGTGCCGCCAACAGCAATCCCTCTTTCAATAGCTTCAGCCTTATCAAATTCCATTTCAGCGTAACTAAAAAAAGTAAAGGGAAAATCGGGTGCTGAAAGTTTAGTACTAGGAGCTGAGAAATTATTATATGTGTTAGCAGAGCCGTATATGCCACCGGCGTAAGCGGCATCACTGTTTTGTTCAAAAAAAAGAGGTAATCGAGGATCATTTAAGGCCTTTAGTTTATCAACGAAAGTATTAGCGCCTACAAAATCAAAACGACCGCTTTGTACAAGATCCTCCCAAACAGGATTGGTGTTCGGGGGTGCCGTTAAATAATGTATCATTAAATTTTCGCTATTGCTGCTAATCACATTAGGAGCAGCTGCCAAAATCATGGTAGAAGCTTGAGTGGGATCTACATCTGCAATTAATAAACCCATCCGCATTTTAAGACAATTTGCAAACATTTTCCATGCATTCATGTCACCTTTTAATATGATATCAGCAGTACCAAATCCATCTTGTGCAGGATCCATTGCTCCCATGGCCGCATCAAGTCTTATTATAAGTTTATTATAAACTTCTGAAGCGTCATCATATGCTGGAGTAGAGTTATCAATATTTAAAGCGTCAGTATAAGGTATGTTACCAAATGATGTAACTAAATGATAATAAGAAAATACTGTTAATATCTCTATTACTGCTTTTTTATTTTTATATACGGCATCTGTATTTGGAGCAGGTATTGATGCTTGTTCTGCATCAAGTAATGTAGAAGATTCAGTAAAGTCTTTTATAATATCCCTGTAAAAGGCTGCAAACCATCTGTCAGGAATTTGCCTTCCATCGAGATTATAATCAGTCTCATCAGGGTAACTTGTTTCAGCCCAAAATTGAGAAAATAACCTGAAATTATTTGTATTAACATTTGTACTTGCTAATTCGTCTGCCAGGTTAATTGAGGCATTAGAAAACAGCGTTGCAGACGGAACAATACCCGGCTGCTTGGGATCATTATTTAAATCTGTTATGTTCTTTTTGCAAGAAACAGCAAACAAACTCATTAAAAAAAATATATACATTATTCGTTTCATACGAAAAAATTTTTGCTTTTATATTATTACAGTTTAACTCTTATATTAAATGCTATAGAACGAACGGTTGGATAAGCACCGGTTTGTATTCCCTGCAGGTTACCTGAACTGAAACCTTCTTCGGGATCAGCGTAAGGAAGGCTCTTATCAATAATCCAAAGGTTTCTTCCTATTAAAGACAGATCAACTCCTTTTATAACTCCATTACCAAACATTTTTTTAGGAAACGAATAACCTAATGAAGCTTCTCTTAATTTTACATATCCTGCATCGTAAACAAATGCCTTATCTGGCCCATACCTATAACCGTATGCTCCGTAGTTGCCTGCACTTGCCCGAACCGTGTTTACCTTTCCATCAGGATTTACTCCCTCTCTTATAATTCCACCACCGTTTGCGATTGAGCTTCTTAAAGGATTTCCCAAATCATTATTACCCGCAGTTTCAGGATAAATTCCTGTGGCAAGCCCGTAATACAAATCAGTGGAGAAAACATCACCTCCATGTTTCACATCAATCAGGAAGCTAAATGCAAATCCCTTATATGAAACTTTATTGGTAACACCGCCAATCCAGTCAGGATTAATGTTACCAATAGTTATGTTATTGGTTGAGCTTTTCACATATCTGCCAGTGGTTGCTGATACAACCTTTTGGCCATTCAAATAAGTAAAATCTGAACCATGGATAGTGCCATACGGTTCTTTAAGTGACGCATTAATTGTTAAACTTCCCTGAAATGTTCCTAATATAATATTATCTACGCCTGAGTAAAGTTCCAGTACTTTATTCCTGTTCCTTGTCCAGTTTACATTTATATCCCATGAGAAATCAGTTGTTCTAACCGGTGATCCATTAACAGCTAACTCAACACCAGTGTTTCTGATAGCGCCCGAATTAACAAATTTCTTGGTATACCCTGTAGCTGTGGATACTGAAACCGGTATGATTTGATTAACTGTTTTTGCGTTATAAAAAGTGGCATCAAAACCAACTCTTGATTTGAAGAAAGACATTTCCAGCCCAAGTTCAAAACTCTTGGTTCTTTCGGGTTTTAAATCTATATTTTTCTTTGTACCTGAAACTGAAAACAATGAATTACCATCATAGGATGATACTTCACTTCCTGAATTAGGATCAATATCATGAACGTATGTATCCTTTACACTATACAATGGAGCATCATTACCTACTTCAGCATAGTTGGCTCTTACCTTTCCATAGCTTAACCAATTTTGTTTAAGCAGTTCAGAAAAAACAATACCTCCGGAAACTGAAGGATACCTGAATATATTTTTATCCTTAGGTAAAGTTGAAGAGCGATCCTGGCGAATAGTACCATCAAGTATATAAGTATTTTTATACGTAAGTGTTGCCCCGGCAAAAATACCTTCTATTCTTCTTGTGGATTCATACTCTACAGGGGCTAAAGGGGTATTGATTGAATTAGATAATACATATAGATCCGGTACCACTAAACCGCCATTAGTAACTGCATCAATACTTGATGTTTTCTGTTGTCTTATGTTAGTACCTACCAATGCTTTTAAATTTAAATCACTTGTAACATCAAAGTTGCCGTTGGCTAATAAATCATAATTTATTTCATTATACCTGCGGTTAAACCTTCTATAATAAGGAACCCCAACACTTGTTACCGCTTTTCTTTCCTCCTCGAGTTCATCGTAAGTGTCCAGGGAAATTCTTCCTACAATGTTAAGCCAGCTCAGTGGATTGTATGTAAGCGATACATTCCCAAAATACCTGCTTCTGTTATCACCTTCAACATTTTTATACCTGCTGAAATAAGGATTATCCCAGAATATTGGTTGCAAAGAATTTGGTACCTGGGCCGGGTTCCATGTTACGTTTTTTCCACCAGTACGTTCAAACGCAGCTTTTTGTTCCTTTAAATCAGTAGTCACAGCCCACCATTCACGGAAGGTAGTCATTAGGTTTAATGCATTGCCTCCATCATAACCTGTACCATAACGGCCTTTGCCTGTTACGGAAGAATAATTAGCTGCAGCTCCGGCAGTAAATTTATCATTGAGTTTATAAGTGGCAGTGAAATTAACAAGGTTTTTATCTAAGCTGCTATTTGGTAATACTCCTTTTTCGTCATTACGGGTAAGGCCTAATGCGAAACTTCCTTTATCGCTTCCTCCTTCAAGAAATATACTGTTATTGAAAGACAAAGGTTTTTCAAAAAAAGTAGTAGGATCATTGGCAGCACCTACATATGGAAGAGGCTTGCCAAAATTTGGAGAAGTAGGATCGAAAGAACTCCACTGATATACCAGTAAATTGGGATTTAAAGGTTCTCCATAAGAAGCATCATCATAAGTTGGAGCCACCAGGTCTTTAACGCCATCCCCATTTACGTCTAATGAATCAAGATAGCCAGAAGCAGAACTATAATACTGCCCATATCCTTCTCCATACTTTTTTTGATAAGTAGGGAAAGTATTTTTTAATATAGAATTATAGGTAACTCCTGAATTTACCGTTACAGAAAATCCTCTTTTGCCCTTTTTGGTAGTTACCAGAATAACCCCGTTAAACCCTCGTGAACCATATAAAGCGCTTGCAGCTGCACCTTTTAAAACGGTTATACTTTCTACATCATCAGGGTTAACGTCTGCTGCTGCGCTGCCATAATCAAACCCGCCCCGGCCCGTAGTTTGGTCGGTTGTATTATTATTACTGTTATCAAAAGGAACACCATCAATAACAAATAAAGCCTGGTTAGAACCAGTGAGTGATTTAAAACCACGTAATAATACATTTGTAGAACCACCCAATGAATTGCCCTGCTTAATTTCCAGGCCGGCAACTTTACCACTCAGGTTGCTTACAAAATTTGAGTTTCTGGTTTGGCTTACATCATTGCCGCCGATTTTTGTTGCTGCATAAGGCAATGTATTTTTGGAACGGGTAATACCTAATGCTGTAACAATTACATTAGATAATTCACCAACTGACCTTGTCAAACTTGCATTTACTATAGTTTGACTGCCTGTAGCAATTTCACTGCTTGCTAATCCAACGCCGCTAAAAATTAATGTTGCGCCGGGAGAAATAGAAATTTGGAAATTACCACGGGAATCAGCAGAAGTACCAATTTTAGATCCTTTTACCTTAATAGAGGCTCCCTGCACAGGTGCACCATTTTCATCAGTAACTGTTCCGGTCACGAGCCGGCTTTGAGCAAATGCCAATACTCCACTAAGCATTAGCACTGTAAACAGTGATAAAAATCTTCTCATTTGTGTTTAAGTTTTGTGAATTGTAAATATAAGGCTATTTGGAAAAAGCCAAAAAATTGTTAAATAAAATGGTTGACGGATTTTTCCTGATAGATGGACATTTTCATTTATAAATGTGCTGCGTTTACAAGAAAAAAATTAAAACCGGTAAATTACCTGGCACTTTATTTCTGTCTTTTTATTTGATTTTATTTCATCTAAAGCAGTGCCTGTACTATGTTTCTCAGGATAAAGAATTTGAGCAAGCCGCAACCAAATAGAAATCTTCCCTGATACATCATAGTTTAAATTTAAATAATATCTGTAACCTTTATCATAAAAAACGGGAATAGAAAAACTATAAAGCACATCATTTTCAAATGCATACAACCTGCTGTTATAACCGTCTGTTTCAAAATATTGTAACCTCACATTTGCGGAATAAGGCTTTAAAAGTGGTTTATATAATACATCAGTATAAATAAGAAATCCCTTTTCAGCAGCATCGCCTTTGAAATCATACCACAATATTTCAACCCTTGAGCGAAACGTGATAGCTGTAGTTATTTTATAGGTTAACTGTGTTCGCCAGCTTTGTCTTGGTTTACTTACTACAGGACTCAGCGTGAGCTCATCGGGATTGTAATTTATTGCCTTTTTTTCTGTGCGATACCTTGTATATACTTCTACAAGTTTATTAGGTTTATAGGTTAGCTGAACTAAATAATCCTTGCCACTTGTTGGCGCATTTATTCTGAATTTTAGCCACGGAAAATTATATAGATCAGCATAAAGATCAATTTTCCATGCATCTGCAGGAGTTAAGCTGATGCCTGAATAAAAACCACTTTCATTATTAGGAAATGTGCTTTCAGTAAAGGCATTTGTATATAAAGATTGATAACTGCGTGAGATCTTTCTATACAAAAAACTCATCGCTACGCGATTATCGGCATTTATTAATAAGCCATTAACGAAGGCTTTATTTAAGTTTTTATCAGCAGCGGCTTCACCAAAGAAATGCATGTTTTTAAAAGTATAACTATAATCAACACTATAATTACTCCATGTATTTCCGGTTAATGCAAACTTATTATACAAGTCGCCGGATTTAATAATCGGGTATTCAAAATTGTAATGCACTGCATTGATTCCTGCATGAAAATTAGTTTTTGTTACTGATAAATTGCCGCCAAAAGTAAACTGGCTTTGAGAATTTTTATCTGCTGTTTCGCTCCTGGTACGATGATAACCTGAGGTTTGCAGCGAAGAAACATAATCTTCATTATTCAATGTATCTGCAATAAAGTTTGCATCCAATTTTCTATAGCTTATAAAAGCCGTTGCTTGTAAAAAATTCTTTTGCAAAGTGATACCTGCTCCGCGATGAAAATTAATTTCACCGGCAGAATTATAAGGCCTTAAAACATCTTGTTGCCTTTTTATATTAAGTACATCAGCGCCTTTCTTAAAGGCAAGTCCCTGCCATTGTATCAAGCCCTGGCCAAGATTTACTATAAAGTCTCCAATTGCAATAGATTTTATCAAACCAATATCTCTTGCAAAGAAATGTGCAGAATAAAAATCAAAACCGTACTTCTGCTTTCCTTTAAAAAACTGTTCTCCTGCATCCTTCTCTGCAGTAATGCCATATTGAAGATTGTTTTTGTATTGATACTTATATCTTAATAAATATTTTTGAGGATTACCGGGATAAAAATTATTCGCACTGTTGCTGTCTAATAAATAACCTTTGGATTTCTCTAAAACTTGCGTAAACCTTGCCAACACTGTGGTTTCACCATTTTTAAACCTGCTTTTTAATGAGTTTAAAGTAGAAATATTATAAGCAACGGTAACATACGATTTTATTTTGCGGATAAGTGTAACATCCCATCCGGGGATAGCCTGTAATTCATACATGCTTATAAAATTTCCCAATAAATTTCTGTAAGAAAATAATGCCTGAATTTGCAAAGGCGTTAATATTTTTAGCTCCATTAAATCACCTTCATCCGCCGTATTCAGGTTAATAGGGTCTTTTGTGAAATGCTGCATTTCCTGTAAATAAGCATCGTCTTCAGTTTCTGCATCGTCATTATTCTCAGTTAAATTTTCTAATTGCTGCTCAATAACCGGCTGGTTTGTTGGCGCTTCCTGTCCGTAGAGGGAAGTAAAAAACAATTGTATAAAAATAAAAAATGCAACTACATAAAGCTTTAATATAGTGTCATATTTTCTCAATCCTCCTTAGGCTTAAAGTTTACAATCAACAACAAGCCCGGAGAAAATCCTAATTGCGGATGGTAGCTGCCGCTAATATCGAGACGAAAATTCTTCCAGCTAATGCCTGCACCTGCATAAGTGTTAGTTGTTTCAGTTGCAATGCCTGCACGTACAAAAAACTTCTTTAGAAAATTATATTGAAATCCAACATTCACATTAACGGGAATATCTTCTTGCTTAACTATTTCACCGCTTAAATAAAAACTTTCCGAAGCTTCGTAACCCATCCCGAAAGTATAAGCAGAGCCAAGCTTTTCATCATCCAGCTTCGACAATTTTCCACCTACAGGATTATAAACATGCACGCCTGCATTGAGTTTACCAGATAAATGAGCAATTGCACCAATCTCAAAATTTACAGCAGAAGAAGTACCATAAGCTGGTATTTTAGAACTATAATAATTGAACTTTATACCAACATCTAACTTACTGCCGAGGCTGCGGGCATAAGCAATACCAAGTTGTGATTCATTGTAATTAGTAAAGCCAAAATAATCAGCCTGAAAACCAAAGTTACCCTGTTGTTTTGTGGGCACAACAACTATTGCTGTAAACATATTAGTTTCCGAAAGTAAAAATCGTCTTTCCCCGTAAACCGCACCGGCAGCATTTTTCACTTGTGCAAGCGCAGCCTGGTTTGACGTAAATGAAAACGCATCAACATGATTTAAACTATACGCACCTAAGCCGATGTAGCGGGCTGCAATTGGTTGTTTTAGAGCTTGCGAAAAGGCAGTCTTATTAGAAGTAACAATAATAAAAATACAAGTGGCTATGTAAATTTTTCTCAAATCAGATAGTTGGATTTTTAATAACGTAATTTGAAATTTATTATTGAAGAATACTGAATATAATTTAATCAATGCCGATAAGTAAATTTGCAAAATGCAGTTACTTGATGGAAAGCTTGTATCCCAGGCTGTAAAAGATGATCTTAAGCTTAAAGTTTTACAACTTAAAAAAGAAGGCAAAAAAGTTCCTCATCTTGCTGCAGTTTTAGTGGGAGATAATGGAGCAAGCGAAACTTATGTTGCTTCAAAAGTAAAAAATTGCGAAGAGATAGGATTCAAATCTTCATTAATTCGTTTAGATAAATCTGTAGACGAAGCAGAGTTGTTATCTCTTATAAAAAAACTGAATGCTGATAATGATGTTGATGGAATTCTTGTTCAGCTTCCTTTGCCGAAACACGTTTCTGAAGAAAAGATTATTAACGTAATTGATCCTTTAAAAGATGTTGATGGCTTTAATCCCGTTAATGTTGGAAAAATGGTTCAGGGCTTAAAAACCTTTATTCCTGCTACGCCTTACGGTATTTTACTTTTACTAGAGCATTATAAAATTGAAACAAAAGGCCTCAATGCTGTGGTAATTGGAAGAAGTAATATTGTAGGCAGGCCGATAAGTATTTTATTAAGCAGGAACGATTATCCCGGAAATTGCACGGTTACGCTTTGCCATTCTCACACAAAAAATTTAAGTGAAATTTGCCTGCAGGCAGATATAATTGTTGCAGCGCTTGGCAAATCTGCATTCTTAAAAAGTGATATGGTTAAACAAGGCGCAGTGGTGATTGATGTAGGTATTACAAGAGTAGAAGACCCAACAAAAAAAAGCGGTTATGCAATTAAAGGAGATGTTGATTTTGAGAATGTTGCTCCTAAGTGCAGTTTCATTACCCCTGTTCCCGGTGGTGTAGGATTAATGACAATAGCAGCGCTTTTAAAAAATACTTATGATGCTTGTTTAATGCGAATCTCTGAACCATAGTTTTTTGAGATTTATAGGATTTGTGGAAATAAACAGTGAATCGGAAAATTGTAACATTTTAATAGAAACAATTAATTGGAAACTCTTTTAAATATAACAACTTCTCTTCCTGTGATGGAATCTTTTTATACCATCCAGGGCGAAGGTTTTCACCAGGGCAAAGCTGCTTATTTTATCAGGCTTGGCGGCTGTGATGTAGGTTGTGTATGGTGCGATGTAAAGGAAAGCTGGGATGTAAATAAGCATCCGCTAAAAACTATTTATCAAATTACTGATGAAGCCAAATTACATCCCGGAAGACTTGCAGTGGTTACAGGTGGTGAACCATTAATGCATAATCTTAAGGAACTAACAGATGCCTTACACAGTGCAGGTTTTACCACAAATATTGAAACTTCAGGCGCACATCCTTTAAGTGGTAACTGGGATTGGATATGTCTTTCGCCAAAAAAATTTAAAGCACCATTACCGGAGATTTTAATGCAGGCTGATGAGCTTAAAGTAATTGTATATAACAGATCAGATTTTGTGTGGGCTGAAAAATATGCAGCACTTGTATCATCCCAATGCAAATTATTTTTACAACCCGAATGGGAAAAAGTTTCCGAGGTAACGCCCATAATAATTGATTACATAAAAGGCAATCCTAAATGGGAGTTTTCATTACAGTTACATAAATACATAAATGTACCTTAACGTATCATTAAATAAATAATCCTGTTAATCGTTCTATCTTCAATTCACATTATTTAATGAAGAAACCGGCAACTAATATTTTAAAAATAATTTTTACATCTTACCTCGTATTTCTTACATCTGCTATTGTAAACGCTCAATGGTATGACCCTGAAAAAGTAAATTCAAAGGCAAGTAAAATTTATACACAAGCAATACAAGATGCGCAAAATGAAAATTATTCTCAAGCAATAAAACAAATCAATGAAGCATTATTAATTGAACCGAAATATGTTGATGGTTATATTTCACTGGCCGGTATTTATGCCAATCTTAAAAATTATAATGAATCTGTTAATCAATTTACAAAAGCATTTTCTTTAGATAGCGTCTATAGCAGGTATTACTATTTGCCTTATTCAATTTCGCTTGCCGGCATTGGTAAATTTGATGAAGCGCTTAATGCGGTAAATATATTTCTTGCTATTTCAACTTTAAATGAACGAAGTATTATGGCAGGCAACTTTAGGAAAAAATGTTATGAGTTTGCAATAGAATATGATAAAAAACATCCGGTCAAAAATTATGTATTTAATCCGCAAAATTTAGGTGACAGTATTAATACAACTGACCTTGAATATTTTCCTTCCATAACTATTGATGGAAAAAAAATGGTTTTCACAAAGCGTATCAAAGGCAATGAAGATTTTTATTCAAGTGAATTGAAAGATAAAACCTGGAGCAAAGCAAAGCCGCTTGAAGGCAATATTAATTCTACAACTTATAATGAAGGCGCTCAAAATATTTCGCAGGATGGACAATGGCTTTTATTTACGGGTTGCAATTTTCCTCAGGGTCTTGGCAGTTGTGATCTGTATATTTCTTACCTCACAAAGCAAGGCTGGAGCGAGCCTGAGAACCTTGGCCCACATGTGAACACAGAGTTCTGGGAATCTACTCCTTCACTTTCTCCTGATAAAAAAGATCTTTATTTCAGCAGCAGTATGCCTGGTGGTTTTGGCGGAAAAGATATATGGGTTTGTCATCGCAATTCAAACGGGAACTGGAGTGATCCTGAAAATCCTGGTCCGGAAATAAATACTTCCGGAGATGAAAGTTGTCCTTTTATACATGCAGATAATGAAACACTTTATTTTAATTCTACCGGGCATCAGTGTTACAGTGATAAGCCTGATTTATTTGTATCAAGAAAAACAGGAAACAATAAATGGAGTGAAGCTGAAAATTTAGGATATCCTATAAATACAATTGATGATGAAGGTTCATTAATAGTTTCGGCTGATGGAAAAACAGCGTATTATGCAAGCGACCGCAATGATACAAAAGGTGGGCTGGATATTTATACTTTTGAATTGCGTGAAGATGTTCGTCCGCTAAAAACATTGTGGGTAAAAGGAAAAGTATCTGATAAAAAAACAGGTAAAGGTTTGCCATCTTCAGTGGAACTTACTGATGTTTCAAACCGAAATCCCGTAAGCAAATTACAAACTGATGAAGATGGCAATTACCTTGTAACACTTCCTGTTGGCAAGGATTATGCATTTAATGTGAACCGTAAAGGCTATTTATTTTACTCTGAAAATTTTAATATAGGCACTAAATCTCCCGACTCAGTTTATATTATTAATATTCCATTGCAACCGATAGAAGCCAATGCCAGCGTGGTTTTAAAGAATGTTTTCTTTGATACAAAACAAACAGTTTTAAAACCTGAATCCATTACAGAGCTTGATAATGTGGTAAGATTAATGAATGATAATCCCAATTTAAAAATCCAGATAAGTGGTTACACTGATAATGTTGGAAAACCTGCAGATAACCTGAAACTCTCTACAGGCCGCGCCGTTGCTGTAGTTAATTATTTATTATCAAAAAAGGTTAAAAATGAAAGAGTAAGCTTTAAAGGCTATGGAGAAACAAATGCTATTGCAGAAAATAAAACTGAAAACGGCAGAGCTTTAAACAGGCGAACAGAGTTGAGTGTGGTAAGTAATTAACAGACCTCACCTCCTGCCCCACTCCAAAGGAGAAGGGATAGAAGCCCTCGTTTGGTAAGAGTTTAGGCAGAGACGATACATTTAATAATTTTAAAACATTTATTATTGCCGCTAATTCATCCTGCAATTTGCACAACGATCTTACTTACCAAATCTCTTTAACGCTTGTTCCTAATATTGGCGATGTACATGCAAAGACTTTAATCAATCATTTTGGTGACGCAGCAGGAGTTTTTAAAGCAAAGAAAAAAGAGCTTGAAAACATTGAAGGAATTGGATCTATTCGTGCCAGGTCTATTAAAGAATTTACAAACTTTAAGCCTGCCGAAGATGAGATTGCCTTTATACAAAAATATTATATTAAGCCACTTTTTATTACAGATAAAGATTATCCCAGGCGTTTATTAAATTGCTTTGATTGCCCGTCAATGCTGTATTACAAAGGAAGTGCTGATCTTAATACATCTAAAATAATTTCAATAGTTGGCACACGCAATAACAATGATTATGGCAAATCTGTTTGTGAAAAAATCATTGCTGACCTGGCAGAACAAAACATTTTAATCATTAGCGGGCTTGCGTTTGGCATTGATAGTATTGCACATAAATCAGCCTTAAAAAATAGCCTTAAAACTGTTGGTGTTCTTGCTCATGGCCTGGATCGTATCTATCCAAATCAAAATAAGTTACTTGCCAGGCAGATGATGGAAAACGGCGGCCTGATCACCGAATTTAAAAGCGGCACTAATCCTGATAAACAAAATTTTCCCAAAAGAAACCGGATCGTTGCAGGCATGAGTGATGCGGTAATAGTAATAGAAAGCGGACTGAAAGGCGGCTCATTAATTACTGCAGAATTAGCCAATGGTTATAATAAAGATGTGTTTGCAATTCCCGGAAGAATTACAGATGTAAAAAATGAAGGTTGCAATTACCTTATAAAAAATAACAAGGCTGCACTGATTACATCCGCAGATGATCTTCTTGAAAATATGAGCTGGAAAGAACACAAAAAACCTTCTCAAAAAAAGCAGCGTGAATTATTTATAGAACTAACCGCAGATGAAAAAATAATTATAAATATCATTCAAAATCAACCCCAGGTGCACATTGACGAAGTATATATTAAAAGCGGGCTTAACAGCAGTTCTGTAGCTTCAGCATTATTAACTTTAGAAATGCAGGGCGTTGTAAGCTCTATGCCGGGCAAATTGTATAAGATTATCTGAGGGACGTTGTAAACAAATTATTAATAAGATTGCCAGGTTTTTTTATGATTTCACTGCACCTTATCTTTGCACATGGCTACAATAAACAAATCTCCTGGCGATATAAAAAAATTCTTCGGCGAAGGATTAACCTTTGATGACGTTCTTCTAATGCCCGCCTACAGCGATGTTCTGCCAAGAGATGTAAATATTCAAACAAAGCTTACTTCAACCATTACGCTAAATATTCCCATGCTTTCGGCAGCAATGGATACAGTAACAGAGGCCTCATTGGCTATTGCTCTCGCAAGGCAGGGAGGCCTGGGAATTTTACATAAAAATATGAGCATTGAAAAACAATCAGCGCAGGTAAGGAAAGTAAAACGCAGCGAGAATGGATTAATCCTTGACCCGATAACGCTGCTTATTGATGCAACAATTGGTGATGCATTAAAGCTTATGAAAGAAAACAAAATCGGTGGTATTCCAATTGTAGATGCTAATCAAAAATTGGTCGGAATCTTAACTAACCGTGATCTTCGCTTTGAAGATAATTACGGCCGTAAAGTAAGCGAAGTGATGACATCAGAAAATTTAATAACTGCACCGGAAGGAACTGATTTGAAAAAAGCACAACTGATTTTAAGAAAATATAAAATAGAAAAGCTGCCCGTTGTAAACAGAGCAGGAGTTTTAAAAGGACTTATTACTTACAGGGATATTTTAAAAGTACACAGCCATCCTTTTGCTGCAAAAGATTCCTTCGGAAGATTACTTTCCGGCGCAGGTGTAGGAATTACAAAAGACATTAATGACAGAGTAGCCGCTTTGCAGCAGGCAGGTGTTGACGTGATTTGTCTTGACAGTGCACACGGACATACAAAAGGTGTAATAGATGCGCTTAAAAAAATTAAAAGTAACTTCAAAAACATACCGGTTATCGCAGGAAATATTGCTACATCAGCCGGAGCAAAAGCGTTGGCTGATGCTGGCGCTGATACCGTAAAAGTGGGTATAGGCCCGGGTTCTATCTGTACCACAAGAATTGTTGCAGGCGCCGGCGTTCCGCAAATAACTGCTTTACTTGAAGTAGCATCTGCATTAAAAAATAAAAATATTGGCATTATAGCGGATGGCGGAATACGCTACACCGGGGATATGGTTAAGTCATTGGCCGCAGGTGCAAGCTGCGTAATGATGGGAGGTGTGTTTGCGGGAACAGAAGAAAGCCCCGGCGAAACTATAATTTATGAAGGAAGAAAATTTAAACAATATAGAGGCATGGGATCACTTGGCGCAATGTCTCAGGGGAGCAATGACAGGTACTTTCAGGATGTAGAAGATGACGTAAAAAAGTTTGTGCCCGAAGGGATTGAAGGCCGGGTTGCCTATAAAGGATTTTTGCAGGAAGTAGTTCATCAATTTACAGGCGGACTGAGAGCTGGCATGGGTTATTGCGGCGCAAAAGATATAGCAGCACTTCAACAGTCAACATTTATAAAAATTACCAATGCCGGAATGAAGGAAAGCCATGCACATGATATTGAAATAACCAAGGAAGCGCCAAATTATAGCAGGTAATTGTCTAAACCTGGATTGTCTGAACTGTGATTTATTGGATGAATGAGATTATGAGAAAGTAAAATTTGGTCGTTTTCATTAATACTAAATAGGTGTTTAAGTAAACATAAATTATCAAAAGCGAATGGTGAACCCATTATTTGACCATTGACAATTCACCATTGACCATTCACAAACTAAACCGTTTAATGCTACGACATCTTATACTTTTTTCATTTTTCATTTTTAATTTTTCATTTTTAATTACAGCTCAAAGTGACGCTTCCCATATTAAAATATCTTTGTTAACATGTACTCCCGGTGAAGAACTGTATTCAACTTTTGGACATAGCGCACTTAGGGTAACTGATAGTATTAACCATGATGATATTGTTTATAATTACGGCACTTTCAATTTTGATGAGCCTGGCTTTTATACAAAATTTGTCAGGGGAAAACTTACCTTTTATTTATCACCCGAGGATTTCGATTCATTTCTATATTCTTACCAACAGGAAAACCGGGGAATAACTGAGCAGGTTTTAAAATTAACCAACAGTGAAAAATTTAATATTATAAGGCTATTGCAGGTTAATATGATGCCGGCAAACAGATTTTATAAATATGATTTTACCTTTGATAATTGCACAACAAGACTTAGAGATATTGTTGAAAAAACGGCGGATACAACGATACATTTTGGGAATATTCTACAATCAAAACAAACTTTTCGTGACCTTATTTATGTTTACTTAAATCGCAATGATAAGCAATGGAGCAAACTTGGTATTGACCTTTTGTTAGGAAGTAAAATGGATGTAATAATGTCAACAAGACAAGTAATGTTTTTGCCGGATTATCTTATGAAAACCTTCGACAACACTAAGATCGGAAATACACCTCTTGTCGCTTCTTCAAACGTTATTTTACCATTTATACTTCAGCAAAAAAGTAATGATTTCTTTACAAATCCGCTTTTTGTTTTCAGCTTCTTATTTGTGTTGATTGCCTTCTTAAGCTTTTCAAAAAACAATTCAACACAAAGAATTCTACATGGCTTTGATGGTTTTTTATTTTTTGTTACAGGCCTTCTGGGAATATTAATTCTTATTATGTGGTTTGGTACAGATCACGTAATGTGCAGAGATAATTATAATTTAATCTGGGCTTTGCCGACAAATGTTGTAGCTGCATTTTACATTAATTCAGAAAAGAAAATAGCAAGAACTTATTTTAAAATAGCCGCTTTTATTACCTCTGTTATATTGTTGCTCTGGTTCGTTTTACCGCAGCATATGAACACATCTTTACTTCCATTTATTATGCTGCTTATTTTCAGGTATGTAATTAATTTTTATGGGCAGATCAACTCTTCCAAACTAAATGGAAAATAGATCTGTTACATACAAAAGCGTTTTTGTCTCTTATAGCGTGGGCAGCAAAGGCAATGCAGTTGTGCTTTTGCACGGTTTTGGAGAAGATGGAAATATCTGGAATAATCTGGCAGAAAAATTAATGAAAGATTTTATGGTGATAGTTCCGGATATTCCGGGCAGCGGAAAATCAGCCATTTTAAAAGATGAAAACGATGATGTTTCAATTGATGATTATGCAGAAGTAATTTTTAAAATCATAGAAATTGAAGGTGTGATTAATTGCACAATGATTGGTCACAGTATGGGCGGATATATTACTTTGGCATTTGCAGAAAAATATCCAAATCTTTTAAATGGTTTCGGGCTTTTTCATTCTTCAGCCTTTGCTGATACTGAAGAAAGAAAACAAGGAAGATCAAGATCAATAGATTTTTTACAAAGAAATACGGCTCACGGTTTTTTAAAAACAAGCATACCTGACTTATTTTCTGACCAATACAAACAACAACATCCTGAAGAAGCAGGAAAATTAATTGAAGCAGGAAAATCCTTTAGCAGTGAAGCCTTAATTCAATATCAACAGGCAATGATAAACCGCCAAGAAAGAATTTCATTATTAAAAACCACTGATTTGCCGGTTCTGTTTTTAATAGGAGAAAAAGACAAGGTGATTCCTTTGCAAGTTTCCTTATCGCAATGCAACTTGCCTGCCAAATCACACGTATATATCTTAAAAAATTCAGCACACATGGGAATGCTTGAAGAAAAAATTGTTTCTGCCGATGCAATTATTTCGTTTCTCAATAGTATATAGTTATTACACAACCTTAAATATTCTTTAGCTAAGTAAAGTAAACCGATAACGCTCTTAAAACAACATGTTTTTTACGTAATTTTAAAGGAGAGTAAAATTTTTACTGTTTAGAAAAAATTGATGGTAAACCGTATTTAATGAAAAAAGTAATTGTAGCTCTCTGTTTTACTGTTTGTTCCTACATTTCGTTTGCAAGTCATATTGTAGGTGGTGAAATGATTTATGAATATTTAGGACCCGGAAGCCAGGCCAATACACGCTTATATCGTATTACGTTAAAGTTATTTCGTGATCAGAATACTACCGGCGCTATAATGCCTCCTAATGTATATATCGGTATTTTCAACAATGATAATAATGCTGAATTTCCGTCGGCTCAGCCATTTGATATTAATAAATCAAGAGAAGATCCTGTTGGCGTTGATCCGTTTCCTCCATGCGTAAACAATGCCACTCCGCTTGAGTATCATGTGGGCTATTATCCGTTGACGGTTGAGTTACCAAATAATACCAAAGGATATACGGCCACTTATCAAACCTGTTGCAGGGTGAATCCCCTGAGAAATGTTTTTAATTCGAGTGGTGTGGGCGGAACGGGCGCAACTTACAGCTGTTTAATTCCTCCTGTTAATGATAACAGTCCTGTGTTTGC
Organism: uncultured Chitinophagaceae bacterium; assembly: GCA_964236235.1. Taxonomy (GTDB): domain Bacteria; phylum Bacteroidota; class Bacteroidia; order Chitinophagales; family Chitinophagaceae; genus Ginsengibacter. The sequence continues at coordinate 44,492 of CAXSDW010000001.1, read as the reverse complement.
AAGCAGCATTGATTTGTTGTGTGCAGGTCGCAAGTTCACGTTAAATTTTAGTGCAACTGATGTTGATAAAGATTCTTTGGTTTATTTCTTTTGTAACTCTTATAATGGCGGCGATGCAACCAGTGCCAACAATATTAATCCTCAAGCACCTCCGTATGGATCTGTGGATTATATCAATGGCTTCAATTCGGAGGAACCACTTGGCGGCCAGATTACCTTAAATCCTTCAACCGGCATAATCAGCGGCGTTGCTCCTGATCCGGGAAAGTATGTTGTATGTGTTTGTGTCACTTCTTATAAAAAAGGAGTGTATGTAGGTACAAGCAGAAAAGATTTTATTGTAAATGTGGGAGATTGTGATTTTGTAGGTGCTCAGTTAGATTTGAAACCCGTGACCTGTGATGGATTTTCTGTAAGCTTTTCTAACGGGAATACTTCGCCGCTTAATAAAACATTTAACTGGGATTTTGGTGATCCGAAAAGCGGCGCCGATAACTTTTCGACGCTACCAAATCCTGCACACCAGTTTAGTGATACAGGCGTGTTCGTTTATAAGCTTATTGTAAATAAAGGTGATGCCTGTTCAGATTCTACCACCCAAACTATTAAGGTTTATCCCGGCTTTTTCCCGGGATTTATTTCCCAGGGCCAATGTAAAAATTCTCCAATTCAATTTAGAGATAATACCAAAACAAAATATGGTGTTGTAGATAGCTGGACATGGGATTTTGGCGATTCCCAAACATCATCTGATACATCTCATTTAAGAAATCCTAACTATACATATTCGCAAACCAATAATTACACAGTAAGCCTGATAGTCACCAGCAGCAAGGGTTGTATTGATACGGCGAGCAGCATTGTAATTATTAATGACAAGCCTGCTTTTACAATTACCAATGATACTTTGATTTGCGTCATAGATACTTTACAATTAAAGTCAACCGGTATTGGCAGTTTTTTTTGGACACCAAATTATAATCTCAGTAATCAAAATATTGCGTCGCCTTTGGTAAGTCCAGATGTGCCTACAAAATATTATGCAACTTTTTCAGATGCTTTTGGATGTAAAGGAACCGATTCTGTTTTTGTAGATGTAAAACCTTTTGTAACACTTAATGCAGGCAACGATACAAGTATATGCCAGGGTGATGCAATAACATTAAATGCAGTAAGTGATGGATTATATTTTAAATGGACTCCCGGTTCAACGTTGAATTCTGACGCAGTAAAAAATCCATCAGCCACGCCTTTAAGCAATACAAATTATTCTTTAACAGCATTAATAGGAAAATGTAAAGCCACCGATGATCTTAATGTAAAAGTAACGCCATATCCACAGGCAAACGCAGGAAATGATTCAACAATCTGCATAGGAAACAGCGCACAGCTACATGCTGCCGGAGGCACTCTTTATAAATGGTCGCCGGCATTATTTTTAAATGATCCGAATATTTCTAACCCTTTGGCTACTCCTTTAAATGATATACAATATATCGTCAGTGTATCGGATACACTTGGCTGTCCTAAATCTGTTAGTGATTCTGTAATAATAAAAGTGTTGAACATTATTGCTGATGCTGGCCCGGGGGATACGTCTGTGGTAGTAAATCAACCGTTGCAATTAACCGCTACAGGTGGAGAATTTTATTTATGGAGTCCGGCTACAGGTTTGTCTAATACTGGTGTATATAATCCTCTTGCACTTTTAAATGAGAACCAGCAGTATGTAGTAAAAGTAAGTTCAGCAGGCTGTTTTGATACAGATACCATAAATGTTTTTGTATATAAAATTGAGCCCGGCTTGTATGTTCCCAATGCTTTTACACCAAATAATGATGGTAAGAATGATGTGTTCCGGCCGATACCTGTAGGAATGAAATCAATTTCCTATTTTAGAATATTTAACCGGTGGGGGCAATTAATGTTTTCTACTTCTGAGAATGGCAAAGGATGGGATGGCACTTTTAACAGCGTTCCGCAGGATGCCAATGTGTATGTATGGATGGTTGAGGGCATTGATTATCTTGGTAAAAAGATTACAAAAAAAGGCTCAGTTGTTTTAGTGAGGTAAATTTTAAATATTCATACCAACCATCTATTTCCTTGAAGTACTTTGAATATAATTAACTTAAAAAAATTACTCACATTGTGTAATAACTCCATTTAACTTTTTGTGTTTAAATGATCCATTCCTCGTTAATCTGAATTTTAATAAATCACTTCGCTACTTACGCCGGTAAGTTTCAGGTAATATTTTACCTAATCATACGTTAAAGATCCGGACTATTATTATGGTATTGGTTTTGGTTTTAGAACAGTACTGTATTTAAATATTTCCTGCCTTTACTCTATTAAATGAAAACTATATTCAAAAATCATATCCTGATTTTTATGCTTGCTGCTACATTCAATAATAGCCTTAAAGCACAAGCTGTTATACGCCAGGTTGCCTGTTACGATTCAACCTTAAAATTGCAGGCAGATAGTTTAAAATCTTTATTAGTGAGCCAGGGATTTATTGTTGTAAAACAGGCCACAATGACCATGGAAAGTGAATACGAAATGCCGGTAATAGTGCCGTTAGCAGAAGGCACCTGGTACAACATAGCGTTTATCGGCGACATGTCTTCTAAATTATACGAAGTAAGAATGTATGATTTTAATGAAAAGCAGGTAGTGTATCTAAAACATTTTGGCCAGGGAATGGAAAGCAATATTATAAGCTATTCTTATATTCCAAAATTCTCAGAGTATTACATGATTAAGCCTTTACAGGTAAATAAACTAAAGAAAAAAAATATCTGCGGCTACATTATTTTATTTAAAAAAGTCGTGTGATCTATTGCGCTAATGATACCCTTATTTGCATTCCTGCCCTCGTGTTTACTGTTGGCGCTGAAGATGAAACGTATGGGTTTACTCTTATCTGGTCAAAGTATAATTTTAAATTGATACGATTGCTCAGGTAATAATCTATCGTTGGGCTAAACGTGATTTCCCTGCTGCCGTTTGTTGCAAAAGCGCTTTGCTGATCTAACCTGCTGTTAGAAGTTACATTGTCTCTTACTTTAAAATCAAACCTGAAATTAATTTCATTATCCAATTGCTTTGTGTCCTTTTTTGTAAATGGAACCTTAAACGGAAGCTTCAATCCACGCTTACGAAATCCTGCACCAATTGTATACTCAGTAGAGCGCACTTCACTTAGCTGAAAGTCAATCAGGCTAAGACTTAGCTGTCTTTGTTTTATAAATTCAAACTTTGCAGTAAGCTGGTTTACCAGGCTTACATCTATGCCAATCAATGGAGCAAATTCTTCCTGGATAGTAACATTTGGAACCAAATAATAAGGTATAAAATTATTTGAACCTCCGGTTGTAGTATCAATGAAAGAAGGATAACCAAACCTCGATTGATCCTGGTATAATAAGGCAGAAGTGAAACTGTTCATACTAAGGCTTCCGGTATAGCCATGTGTTATAGTTAAATTGGTAAAAATATTACTAAGCGCCGGAATGCTGCTTAAACCATTGTAAGCAATCTTCCAGTTTGGCTTAGGCATAATCCCTTTAAATGGATTCGATTTTATGCCGGGATTATTCTGTTTTATTAACGCTACTTTTTCCGGATCCTGACCGGTGTAAGCTGCTATAAACGAAGGTATCAATACATCAATTGCATACTTTCCATAGCCTTTATAGTATCCATCCGGTGCTTGTACTTTGCTGTAAGGATTTAGTTCACCAAGCCTTGCAGATAATAATTTGCGGTAATCCTGAAACTTTATAAAGGTTTGCGAAATCTGGTTTGGATCATATTTCTGAAACAGCGTTTTAAAGGCGATATAACTTACATTAAAACCACCACCTGCATAAGGACTAAGATGACCAAAATTATTTCCGGTACCTGTTGTATCCTTAAACAGCTCTGAATAATTTTTATTAAAAGTTTTATCAATATTGATATCAATGGTTAAGTCACGAACCGGCTCAAGCTGCGCAGAAATTGATAAACGCTGATCAAATGTTTGATTAAAGAGATCGTTAAACAAAGTATCCTTTGTAATAAGACCTTTACGTGCAGCCTTATTAAGCCAGTTTGAATCAGGTTGCCTACCTAAAATAAAACCAAATCCGGGCGCCATGCTTTTGAAGTTTTCACCTAAAAATTGGGTACTGTCGGTATAACCTGGCAGACGGGTATTACTGTTTTCTGATAAGGTAACAGTCCCTGTTTTTACACTCGTAAGCAACTTACCAATTATCCTTGCAAATCCATTAATCTCAGGCAATGCGTTTGGATCTTTTGGTGCATTTGGATCTTTTTTCACTACTGGTGGTTTAGCTCTTTTTTTTGCTCCCGAACTATCAGCCGGATTAATTTGATTAGGCGCAGCCTGCACATTAAGCGCTCTCAACCATTTTGACTTACCATATAATTTATTAAAATCCATTTGAAGATTAACTTCTTCCTGCTGGCCGTTTTCTAAAATGTTACCCAGGTTAACAGCTAATCTCGAAGCTCCTATCCAGTTGTAATTGGCAGAATATCTTAACCGTAAAGTTGTCCAGTCAATGAGCGGAAGCTTTGCTGTTGGCGCATTATAAGAAAAGTTGATCGTCTGGTTAAATACAACATTTCTTCCGCCTCTTAATAAATTTCTGCGAACAGTATCACGCTTTTCTTTTGTATCAAGCCTTCCATAAGGTTCATCAATCCTTGCGTTATTTACAGCAGAATAATCAAGGTTTAATGAATGGGTTAAATCCCATCTTAAAATATAGTTCCTGTCAAACGTATAGTATTTATCATACGTTTCCGGGATAGAATATTTCGCATCGCCACCTACACTTCTGGGCAATAACGCACCAAATTGCCGGTAAATATCAGCCTTGAAACTTAGCTGTGATGGTATTGGGTTAAAATTAAAATCCCTGATAAGATCAAACCAATGTGTTTTTGATTTGATCATCTTTTTAAAAGGCTGGAAATATTTTGGCTGCGGCGCAAAATTATAGCCTAATCCTGCGTGATGCTTCGTTACCCGGTTATGCTCAATCAGCGGATTGTGTATTTCCGTTTTCGTGTAATTGTAAGTAAGATCAACATTTGAGATATCATATATCTTTGGCTTTTTGCCATTGGTTTTATTTTTTCTTACGTTGGTAAGATTGAAAGTTGTTATTGAAGTAAAATCAACAGCATCTTTTCTTATAGAATCTCTTTTGGATTTATCAGAATACCTCAACTTATCTTTTAATTTTATATCGAGATCATAAGGATCATATTCGGGGGTGCTTACCGTTTGAGAGTAACCTGCATAAAGAGGTACAGATATAGCAGCTTTCTTCGGCAATAATTTTCCGAGCTCAAGATTAGTTGCCGCATCAAACTGAACATAATCATCTTTAAATCTGTCATTAACTCCCTGCTCTAAAGTTCCAAAGCCATTGGTATGTGTATTGGCTGATAAAGAAACAGTTCCAAGATCAGCAAGATTGGCATCAATTCTTCCTAATGCAGCCCAGCCGCCCTTTTCATTTAAAGAAGACAATCGTAATTCGTTGAACCAAAGCTCACCACAAGCTGACACTGCATTGGTATTTTCCACACCCAATAAAATCCCTTTTACTTCTCCCAGATTTGGATTTCCCATAATGGAATATGTCTGGCCATTGGGTTGTATTTGCTTATATAAATTGTTCAGCGGAACATTTGATAAATTTCTTGCAGTCTTTATTTTAGTAAGAATATCAAGCTGCACATCCAGGTTGTTTTCTTTTATCCACAACGTATCATTATAAACATCTTTGTTAAGAATAGCGGCTGCAGTTAACGGCGTTAATCTTAAAGGAATTTTTATTTCATAATAGTTACTTACAAAATCACTTCCTATCCTTATTACGGCACTCAAATCGTTATCATTTAAGTAAGAATCCGGCGCCTTTTCAGCATGAATATACATTTCTAACTTGCGGAACTGGCGTAAATCCCTGTTAGCAAATGTTTGAAAAACACCCTTTGCGCCAAGCTTTGATATGTTGCAAAACTGCAATGATAACGACTGTTCATTTTGTAATAAATTAACGCCATTATTGCTGAGCGTTTGCACTCTTTCAATTTCACGTGGCGTACGGTAAGGCAGCGGACTGCGTTTATCATTTTCTTCAATGTTAACTGCGCCTACATTTAAATCGCCGGCATTGTCCGGTGAGTAAATTCCTGTTGTATCTATTTTATAGTTAAACTTTCTCCAGATGTTTCTTACAAGGTCTAATTTACCAAAGCGAACAACCACGCTATCCTGGAAACCTGTAAGGAACATTCTTATAAAACGTATTGATTTAAAGTCAGGAATATTACCGATTTTCCTTTCGTAGGAATTGATTGGTATTCTTAGCTGGTACCATGTTTCGCTGCGTGATGAGCCATCAGCAAGCTTTACACCTACTGATTTTTTATCTACAATATAATTTTGCCCGATCTGCATCTCTGCAGCATTTGGCGGTTTCAGATCAACTATGTATTGAAAATATTCTTCTGTTTCATTAAGCGTATTATCCCTGTTGAGGTCTTCCTGGTCAGGATATAAAGTTGCTGCAGAAGAAAAATCTGCACTGGTAGTAGCTATTGGTGAATTGCCCTGGGGATTATTAAAATTTTTATACCTGTCTAAAATACCTGCACCTTGTGCATCAAGATCAGCGCCCCGGTAATAATGATAATCATCAGATGAAGGATCTTTTAGCGCATCCTGGTAAACCGGTGAACCTGCACCGAAATTCGCCTGCAAAACATTAAGGTAATCGGTTCTTCGTTTTGTAACTTCCCCGCTGTCGGTCAATCCATCAAAACCTACATCCTGTAATGGCCTGTCATTAGGATCATTACTAAACGCATTTGTAACCTGTATCGGATTTTGCGGCACTCTTCCCCAGATAGAATTATCTACCTGCGATGGTGCTGTTGGTGTAGGTAATCCATTCTCATAAAACCGTCTTGAATCTTTTAGAACATCTTCTGAAACATTGCCGAGGTTGATATAAAACTGGCCTCCTGCACTGTTAGGATTTGTAATAAACGGATCCTGGATCCAACATTCTATATATTCAACATTGGCTGTTTCAAAATCAGTTTGATCTATATTTCTCATTAAGCCTCCCCATCTTTTTAGGGGATTACGCAACTTGCCATTGGCATCAACATCCAATGTTGAAGCGTCATAATTGTATGGGCCTCTTTCGGTAGGATAATAAGCCAGGTCGAAAGTTATTAATTGATTTTGGCCAAAGTCTGTACTGCGTTGCGGAAATATTTCTGTTTGAGATATTGCTCTTACTCTTGGATCAGAAAGCTCAGCCTTATTGTTTCTTAACGGATTATTTATATTTCGGATATCCTGCAAAACAGGCTCAATCTGGTACCACGCAATCTTTGCACGGTTTCCGCCATAAGCAAGATTATCATTTAAGGCTGCCTCAGGAAACAATATATTTCCCGTTCTGTTAGTAGCGCCCAATGGTGTTGAAGCAAGCGCCCAGCTTATTGGCGGAAAGCGCAGATCAATATCACTTTTACTGCCTTCAAAATCATCAATGTAAACAATCCCTTTGTTGCCTTTTCCTATTTGCGGCGCATGACCGGGTTGCAAATAAGCGCCTTCAAGGTATGCGTTTATATTTGAAGGTGCAGTGGTTTGGTAAAACGGAAGTTTATCCAAAAGTTTTGTCAATCGCGGCACATCTCTGCGATAATTTACATCTAATCCATACATCGTATTACGAATAGGATCTTCACCATAATCTACTTTAGTGAAAAACGGCCGCTCACCAAGCCTCACCATCGTACCGCCAATAGATAATTGTTGCTTTACAGAATTTTTAGCAAGGTAATCAAACCGCAAACCCATGTAGTTTTTTTGCTGCAGGCCAAACGTTGCATTGTTCTCAAAGTTTACCTGCACAGGTAATCCTGCATTGATTATTGCCTGGTTTATAACTTTAATTGTTCCAAGATCATAATTAATTGTATAATCAATATTTTCTCTTAACTGCTGACCGCCGGCAGAAACTGAAACCGAGCCTTGCGGAATATTGTAGCCAATACTAATATCTGTTGCCGAAGATGTTTTTGCAGAACCTCTTAAAATAAATCTATCAAGATTTGGAAATTGCTGCGCCACAGCCTTTATGGAATCATAAAGAAAATAATACAATGTATCACTTACATTAGCCGGCGGAGCACCGGCATAAACCTGTGCTGCAAGGTCGCGGCCAAAGGGCTGCAATACAGGAAATATAACCCTGCTGTATTCCGGTATTACTGTATAACCTTCCACATAATCAAAAACACCATCAGGTTGCGGATCGTTTTGGTTGTTTAACCTGTCAAGGTTTAACAAAGAAAGAATTGGCGTACCCTGGTTTATATTCCCGAATGGCACATATCTTTTTGCGCCTAAGCCGGGCTCCTGGTATAAAACATTAAGTTTAAAATCCTGCCTTTCCAACTGGCCAAAGCCAACGCTGTAAACGTTCTTCATCATTAATTGCCATATCGGTAAGCTGGTTCTTTGTGAGGTGGCCTTCAGTAATTTTAAGAACAAAACTTTTTGCACACCGGAGGTTGTATCAGGTGGAAGGTCTTGTGAAAATTCACCAACCTGGTATACTTTTCCATTATAAGTATATTGATAAGCAACCGCTAAAACTTCATCCGGCTGTAATGGCTGGCTGAGAGAAATAAAGCCAATCTTACTGTTATAAATATATTGGCTGCTATCTAATTTTCTTGCAAAAGTTTTTTCAAAATCCTGCACCGGGCTTAATCCCATTCCTATTAACTGGCTTGTAATTAAAGCGGGATTACGGGCATTAGGATTAGCGGTGATATCATGATATTCTGAATTGGTTCCGTTTGAAGGCAACCCGCCAAAAACGGTAAAAGGTTTATGATAAGGCGAATCCTCCCCAAGATCCATTAAACCCACAATATCCCTGGCATCTATAGTAGTTCCATTCTTATTAGTTACCCAAACTTCCAACCTTAAAATTTGCACCGGCGTTGTAACTGCAGGCAAATTTTTCATTGCCTGATTATAGTTTTTTCTAAAATACTGGCCTAAAAGAAAGTGCCTGTTCTCTTCATATTCATCTGATTTTATTTCAAATTGCTGCGACGCAGCGCCACCTTGGAGATTAACTGATTGACGTTGCGATTTTTGATTGGCAAGAACAGCAGTAACAAATAATTTACCAAACTGTAATTGTGTTTTTAATCCGAATAAAGATTGCGCACCTGGTATCAATGTGCTTCTTGAAGGAAAGGAGACATTACCAGCTTCAAAGCGTTTTAATATTTCATCATCAAGACCGGTATAATCTAATTTTAACTGGTTCGTAAAATCAAAATTAGCAAGCGTATTATAACTTATCGGAAATTTAAGTTTATCACCAATATTAGCGTTTACATTTAATTGCGCATCCATATTAAAATCGAAGCCACCATTTTTTCTTGCTCTTTCAGGTAGTGTCGGATTTTTAATATTTTGCCCCTGGTAACCGGCTGTTATATCTACATTTCCCTGTGGTTGAATTTCTATCTTTCCGTTACCAAATAACCGGTTAAATAATTTATCGTAAATATTTAATTTAGGTTTGATAAGGCCGCGGTTAAGCACGTTTAATGTATTCCCTCTCTTTTTAAAATATTCTACTTCAGCCTTGCGTCCCTGTATGGCCATGAATTCATTAGATGTGTAAGAAGTTGGTGTGCGATAATATCTGGTGCCTATTTTTTCAAATACAATATAGGTTTGTGTTTTAGGATCGTAAGCAACAGAATCTTTTATGTTTGATGGCTGATCTAAATCGAATGTGCTGCGGTTGGATGAAATAAAATCACCCCGGCGATCCTGTATAGGATATGGCAGCGTATCTTTTTTAGGAAAGGTAGTATCCTGTTGAAAATCTAAATTATTATAGTCAAGAGCGCTTGCTTTTTTTGGCAAAGCAAACAATAATGAAATAATAAGACATGATACGCCTGCACTGTAAAAGCAGTTTGGTTTTGGGAGCAATACACTTTTAAGCAACATCCATTAAGTAATTAGGTATAATTTAGTCAGATGGCTTTTAATGCTTTTTTTATAATAAGTTCTAAATGAGTTTCTTCAGGTGCTTCTAAAAATATTTTGTTAACAGATTGTTCGGCTACAGATTTTGAGATTCCTAAAGCTACTAAAGCATTTAACGCATCCTGCTGTAAACTATTGCCTTTTATAAAGTTTACCGGACCTTCAAATGATTGCTTATTTACTTTATCTTTTAATTCTAAAACTAATCTTTCTGCAGTTTTTTTCCCTATGCCTTTTACGCTTTCAAGCAACTTGGCATTACCCTGCAAGATAGCTTTGGTAATTTCACCCGGTAACATATTAGACAACATCATTCTTGCCGTAGCTGCACCAACGCCGGAAACACCTATTAACATTACAAACATTTCCTTTTCATGCACATCAAAAAATCCATATAAAGTATGCGCATCCTCTTTTATCTGCAGGTAAGTAAATAATTTACCTTCAGAAAGTTTTTGGATTTTAGAATAAGTGTTAAGGCTGATATTTACTTCATAACCTGTTCCATTTACATCTATATAAACAACTGTCGGGCTTTTATAACTGAACGTGCCGGCTAAATATGCGATCATGGTTTCTCAATCAAAAATATGACTTTCAATCAGAATGCCTGTAATAAGCAAGTGTTTTTTTTGCCAATTCCTTAATAGGACGTAAGTTGTATTTTTATATATTTTATACTATCGAAATAAAATTAATGAGCAAAAATATAACTGCAGCTATTACTTCGGTTGGCGGATATGTGCCTGAATACAGGTTAACCAATGCAGAACTTGAAACTATGGTAGACACTAATGATGAATGGATTAAGACCCGTACCGGTGTTGAGGAAAGAAGAATTTTAAAAGGTAATAAAGGCGTTTCTGATATGGCAGCTCCGGCTGTGCTGGAGCTTTGCAAAAAACGAGGTATTTCTACTGAAGAAATTGATTGCATGATCTGTTGCACGGTTACTCCGGATATGATGTTTCCTGCTACAGCCAATATTATTTGTAATAAAATCGGCGCTGTAAATGCTTTTGGCTTTGATCTTTTCGCTGCCTGTTCGGGTTTTTTATTTGGTGTAACAACCGGTGCGGCTTTTATTGAAAGCGGCCGTTATAAAAAAGTTGTTGTTGTTGGCACAGATAAAATGAGCGCTATTACAGATTACACTGACCGCACAACATGCATACTTTTCGGCGATGCCGCAGGAGCAATATTATTAGAACCAAATTATGAAGGTTTTGGAGTTTTAGACAGCTTATTAAAAACGGATGGAAGTGGCGCTGCTTATCTTCACATGAAAGCCGGTGGTTCTATAAAACCGGCAACTGTAGAAACGGTTTTGGCTAAAGAACACTATATCTACCAGGAAGGCCCTGCAGTTTTTAAGTTTGCGGTAAAGGGAATGGCTGATGTATCCTACGAATTATTGGAAAGAAATAACCTAACCGGAGATGATATAGCATGGCTTGTTCCGCACCAGGCAAACAAAAGAATAATTGATGCCACGGCAAACCGAATGGGATTGTCTATAGATAAAGTAATGCTGAATATTCAGCGCTATGGCAATACAACTTCCGCCACAATTCCCTTATGCTTATGGGAATGGGAAAAGCAATTAAAAAAAGGTGATAATATTGTGCTTGCTGCTTTTGGCGGCGGCTTTACATGGGGCGCTACATTGGTAAAGTGGGCGTATGATACAGTTTAGAGGTGCAGGTTTTAAAACGTTAGCCGCTTAAGAAATTACCGTTATTTTATTTTTAATGGAGTCTTGTAAAGTTTTCTTTATTCTTTCAATCAAGTGAAATATGGTTTCATAATTATTGTCATTAACATTTAGAACAATAAATCCTATGGAATATTTGGTAAGATTTTGCTGATATTGCAAATTTTTATCAGGAGTGATTAGGTAATCGAACTGGTGTTTTTCCATAGCATTAATAAGATCGCCGTTTTCTAATGCATTCCAGCCTTTATCATTTACTGTATAGATTTCACAAATGTCTTGCAAACGATATTTCACTTTAACCGGTAAACTTTCATCAGGAAGCACCTTGTAAATATTGGGGAGAATGATGATTCAGGAGGTTTCAAAATGCTCTAAAACCTGTATTGCATGATCTTTTTTTACGGATGGGAAATCTTCTAAAAAGTCATTAAGCGAATGGCCGGCGTTTAAATAGTCGAAAAGGTTTTTTAATGGAACTCTTGTATTAGTAAACACAGGTTCGCCACTTTGAATATTTGGTGATATGGTGATTGGGTGTAACATTTTTCCTGTATTAAAGTTAAGAAAGTTTAATAATTGACCATGCTTATACACTTTCATTTCACTCACTTACCTATATCAATAACTCGATAGTCACTTTCTCATAATTAATCCTTCTAAAAACTGGCAAGACAAATCAATGACGAATGCACCAAAGTTTTATAATATTAAACCTTTAGTAAAATTACTAACAGCCTCCTTTTACAAAAAAACCGCTGCAGAAATTGCAGCGGTTCATAATTATCTATACTTGTTGTTTACTTGGTAGTTTGCGCAGCTTGTTGTGCTTTTGCTTGCTTCCTTTTTTCTTTGTCACTGAGTTTACTCCACGCTTCTGCTTCTTTTCTTTGCGCTTCCATCCTGCTTAACTCTACTTCCTTTGCCATAGAATCTTTGCGTGCTTTATCCTGTTGCTTTAAAGCCATTTCCTGCTGTCTTCTTAAATCATCAAGAGAATCTCTTCTTGAAGATGCCATGGTATTGACCTGTGACAATTTTTGATTGAGCGCATTATCAAGCACCATAGCAAACTTACCTCTTGTCATTCCGGTTGTATAAGGGTTTGAGCCCGGAGAGTTATAACCAAGTGTTACTCTTAAAATATCATACACATCATTTTCCGGCATTGGCGCCCCGGCATTTAATAATTTTGTTTTTGAAAAAGGAGCGGCTATTCCCCAGCGCTCTACCAGCGATTGTACTGCAGGGTAATAAATACTATTATTAGTAAGATCTTTTATTTCACTCACATTAGTTATATACGATTGGTTTTTATCATACGTATTTATGATAGAACTGTCCAATCCGCCTGCATCTGTAGCCTTTTTTACAGCTGCCAATGCTGAATTAAAAGCAACAATAAAATCGCCGCGTCTTAATACATCTTTAGGCTTAAAAGTACTATCAGCATAGGCTAATGTAACGCCGTTGGTCTCTACAAGGTTTTTTACACTTTGATATTCCGGATTGGCTTCTGTTTCATCCTTAATATCAGCAACAGAAGTAAAAGTGCCAAAATCTTTGGGCGTAAATTTAGCTGCTGTTGTTTTAGTTGATTTGGTTTTCTTTACTACTTTTTTCTTTTGCGCCTGTGCGCCTCCATACAACATTCCTGCAAACAATACCAACATAAAAAATTTTACATACTTTTTCATACTTCAAAAATTTGATTAAATAATTAATAGATTTTAAACGAGTAAAGTTTTCTGATATTAAGGTTCTTCAACAACCGTATCAGCTCATGTTCTTTGCTGATAAATCTGAAACTTTTGTAAACTAAATTATTCAAATGAAAACCTTTAAATATTTGTTTAACCTTTGATTTAAATTAATAATAGCTAACTATAACCAAAATCAATGCCTAAATGTTTTTACACTATTTTTATAATGTACAAGCCTGAAAATCTTTGTTATAAAAATTACTAAAAATTATAGAACCTGATTTTTAGAATTCTTTTTAATTTTGATTATATCGTTATTTAGTTTTGCAAATACAACATATGACAGGCAATAAAACAAGGCAGAAAGAATCAGAAGATTTGGATGTTCTCACAGCCAATGAACATACTTACCAGTTAATTGTATGGAATGACGAAGTGAATAGTTTTGATTGGGTCATTCAAACGTTGATTGAAGTATGCAACCACTCCACGGAACAGGCTGAGCAAAGTGCTTTAATAATTCATACAAAAGGAAAATACGCTGTTAAAGAAGGCAGCTATGAATTTTTAAAACCGATGTGTGATGCAATAACCGAAAGAAAGATCGGCGCTACCATTGAAGTGTTATCTGAGTATTAAAGTATTTATCAGCATTAGAAACTTTAACCAGTTTAAAAATTTTAATCCTAAAAGTTTAAATATAGATAAAATAATAAATTATGGAAACCATAGTAGTGCAGGCAGCAAACGCAGTAGAATATAATTGAACAACTCCAACAGGCTGATAATTTAATAGAAATACCGAATGTGAAAAAAATGAAGGGATATAAAAACGCTTACCGGATAAGGTGCGGTGAGTATAGGATTGGATTTGTCTATGAAAGTATATTATAAAACTCAGCAGGATGATGAACAGGAAAGGAATATACCGTAATTTCCCTTAAGCTTTTCTCCAGGTTTCTGCATCAATTAAATAAGACAATCATTATACCTAAATCCCCGTAAATCTTTCTTCAATATTTTTCAAAAAATATTCTTTTCCTTTCCAAACGAATACACCGGAAGTTCCTTTGGGTATTGCAACGGTTGCATTACATTTTCCCTTTGCATCAACAATATAACTTACTTTAATTTCTCCTTTAGGATGAGGTATTGAGCCTTCTGCTTTTTTAAGTGAGCCAAGGTGTGGCTCAATTCTAATTTTATTAAAACCGGGAGCATCTGTGTCAATGCCTAACACTGTTCTGAAAAACTCAATATTAGGACTTGCTCCCCAAGCATGGCAATCAGAACGTGCAGCATTAATATCGCTGATCTCTGCCCATGTAGTGAGGCCGTTAGCAAGATTATCTTTCCATATTTGCAAGCGATCAAGGTAAAGATCACCAAAGCCGGTTTTTCTTAAAGCCTGGTTTAAATAATATTGAAAATAAATTGTAGCCTTGGTTAAAGATGTATCAGTGATTACTTTTTGCATTAGTTGTGTAGCCTGCTTTGCAGCAATCACATTTGTTAATGCAGCGAGTGTGTTTGTATGTTGAGAAAAAACATCTTTCTCTTTTGTATCTGCAAACATTTGTTTTGTATCGTCCCAATACTTTGCTTTGATGGTCTGCATAAGTGTTGCAGCTCTTTGGCTGTATTCATTTGCAAATACCTTCATGCCCAGGTTTTCTTCAAGCCTTGCTGCAGTTTGATAAGCCCAAAGCAGTTGCAAATCAAGCGCTGCAGTGCTGCCATCTTTGCCAAACGGCGGCATACCACTTTGCCATCCTTTACCTTCGGCCCAATCAGTAAATTCCCAGTAAGGCGCATCTTTTAAACTTCCGTCCGGCTGCTGGTATTTTGAAAAGAATTGCAACACCTGTCTCACGCCTGGTAAAAATTGTTTTACAAAGGTTTCATCATTTCTGTACATCCAATAATCACTGAGCATGCCGATCCACCATAAGGAAAATGTAGGTATTTCCTGCGCATTGGCTGTGGGATAGCGGCTCAGCGTAATGCCTTCAGCCATTCTTGAATAATCAATTTGAGTAATGGCATTGCGCATAAGCCTGTCGTCGCCTGTATTGTATAAAGAAACCATCGCCTGTATGCGTGTATCGCCCACATACTGCAATTGTTCATAGTAAGGGCAATCCATATAAGTCTCCACTGCACAAAGTCTTGCGGTTCGCCATCCTGTTTCAAATATTTTTTGCAGGTCTTTAATATCTGTTGAAAATTTTGCTTTCATCTCAAAAGGATAACCTGTAAAAATGCCGTACACGTCATCAATGTTCAATGCTTCACCGGTGGTTTTTATTTGTATTTGCATGTACCTGTAAGTGCGCCATAATAACGAAGTAAAGGTTTGCTGATCGCTGCCGTTTGCAATCAATTCATCGTTTACGCCGACAAATCTTTTACCTTCTATTTCATTACGATTGCCCTTTTTATTTTGTTCTTTCCAGTTTTTCGCTGTGCCTTCGTCAATGTACAAAGCTTCGGCATAACCTACAGAAATATGCGCCTCTTTTCCTTTGCTGAATTGTACTACCGGGTAAGCGTTGGTAAGAAAACCATTGTCTAACAAAATAGTTACATCAGTATTTGCAGGTATGGTAAACGATGTTTTATTTAAGGGAAATGAAGCAGGCAAATTTATTCCTTTAACTGATCTAACTTTTTGCAGACGCTGAGGTGTTAATTCAACCTGCGGAATACTTCGCGGCACTAACATCCAACTCAGATCAGATTGAAATACGCCTTTTGGTAAACCGCTAACAATTTGCTTTGCATACTTCCAGCCTGCATCATTGTAATTGATGCTTTGCCAGTTCACTGGATACCTTGCATAATCTATTTTCTCCCCCGGCCCGGCCACATAATAAGAATAAATTAAATCCGGCTGCAACGGGCTGTAACTGCTGTCTCTTATGCATCTCCAGGAAGTATCTGTATTCGCTAATTTCTCTATATCCGAATTTCCCTGTAGAATAAACCCTGTACGAAACGACATTTGGTATTCCGGTTTGTAATCGCCATAATTCCAAACCACAGAAGCAATGATATTGTTTCCTTTCTGCAAATACTTTGCTATGTCCACTGTTTCATAATTCCAGTGATACACATCTGCACGTGCCGGGCCAAGAGAAACCATAACACTGTTCACATACAATTTATAACGGTTATCTGCAGATACATGAATGATGAATGAAGCTGGTTTATCAGCCAGCGAAAATGTTTTGCGGAAATGATAAACGCCATAATCTTTTTGTGAAGCTTCACTTACTGTTACCCAGTAAGCATCCCATTTTTTGGTAAGAATATTTTGTGCTATTGTTTGGGCATTTAGCCGGAGATAAAAGAGTAGAAACAGTAAGACAACAAAAAGTTTTTTCATAAGCAATGTTATATGTGAATATAAGATGCAAAAACATTTTTCCAACACGTTTTTAACCAGATAGCTTTTCTAAACATTATAGATAATCTTATTGTACCTTTTGCAAACTGCGCTAAAGTTGTTTTGCTGACTAATTATTCTCAGCGGATGCTGATCGCTTCTCAGCGGATGCTAATTACATCTAAGCGCATGGTGATTTCTTCTCAACAAATACGGATTGCTTCTCAGCGAATGATTAATGCTTTATCTCACTATTGATAGTTTATTTGCAGATGACTATTGTATCGCAATAACTGACTAAACGATTTCAATAAATGACGAATGTTCACAGCAACTGTCAATTCTTTCGTAATCAAAATGCTAATTCCCATATACTAAATGAATAACTAATGCGTTTTTAGCTTGTTTATGCTATTAAAAACAGGCTTATGCATATCGGACAAAAAATTGCTGAAATTATTGCTGTGCGGCATTCTAATAAGCAGGCATTGGGAAGAAGTATTGGCATTTCGGGTTCTACCGCTACTTACCTTACCACCCGCAAAAGCATTGATGTGCAAATGCTGGCCAATATCGGCAATGCTTTAAAGTATAATTTTTTTAACCTTTACAAGGTAACAGAAATTGGTGCGGAATCTTTGCCTGAAAACATTGAACTGGCACAAATGAAAATGAAAAATGAAGAAATGGCAAAAGAGCTTGAAGCATGCAAGCGGGAACTTTTAATGCAGCAAAGAGAGAATGAATATTTAAAAGAGATAAACGATCTGCTGAGAAAGAAGAAATAAAGTGCTGAGTGATGTGATGTTTGTGCCTTTGCCAATAACCGTATAGCTTTTTGCCTGTAGTACATAATCATCTTATATTTATATATGCGTTTAAAATATTTAATAGTCTTTTTGTTTTTTTTACAAAAACTTCATAATTATTCCGGATGCAAATCCAATGATAAAAAAGGAAATGAAGAAAGTAAGGAATGGACAAAAAAATCTCCTCCTTCAAAAGAATATGATCTTGATAACCCGACGATAATAAATTTACCGCTACAGCTGAATGAAATTTCCGGCATTTCATTTTATCAAAAAGATACAAGCCTGTTCTCTATTGTAGATGAAGATGGAATTTTATATAAAATTTACCTCAACAGAAATTATACAGTAGAAAGCTGGCGCTTTGATAAAAAGCATGACTTTGAAGATGTGGTATTACATGACAGCATTTTTTATGTGCTGATAAGTAATGGAGACGTGGAGCAGCTTAAGTTTAACGGTAATGCTATCAGCAGCACAAAAGCGGTATTTCCCGGTGCAGATAAACAAGCCAATGAATTTGAAACATTGTATTATGATGATAAAAAAGGCTTTGTGCTGATCTGCAAAAAATGTGAAGATGATAAAAAGAAAGCAGTATCTGCTTATGGTTATAATGCTGCCACACAAACGTACACGCCAAACATTTTTCAGATTAACGTGTTGCCAATTGATGAAATGCTTGGTGAGCAAAAAATGCATCTGAAACCATCTGCAGCAGCTGTTAACCCTGTAACAAATGAATTGTATGTATTATGCTCAGTAAATAAATTATTAGTGGTAACTGACAGAGACGGCAATTTTAAAAACGTTTTTACATTAGATGACAAAGTTTATAAACAACCTGAAGGCATTACATTTTTACCCAACGGAGATATGATAATCTCAAACGAATCTCATGAAGAAGGAGCAGCCACTCTCTTAATTTTAAAAAGAAAAACTCAATAATTGATGAAGTGTTTTTTGTTACCTCTTGTAGTTTTCTTTTGTTTTAATTGCACAGCCCAGGATAGTTTACAGGCAAGAATTGTTTTAATCGGTGATGCAGGCCAGTTGATAAAAGGTCATGCTCCTGTAGTTTCCGGGGCAAGAAAAACGGTTCCGTTTGATAACAAAACAACAGTCGTTTTTCTTGGTGATAATTTATATAAAACCGGGCTGCCTGATGATGCAACACCTAATTATGCCGAAAGGAAAGCGGCGCTTGATTCTGAGATAATTATTGCAAGAGGTACAAACGCCAAGGTATATTTTATTCCGGGAAATCATGATTGGGAAGATGGAGGACGCCAGGGATATGAACGCATTGTAAGGCAACAGCAATACGTTGATAATTATGGAGAAAAAAATGTAAAGTTTTATCCTGAAGATGGCTGCCCGGGCCCGGTGGAAGTGAACATTACACCCGAGGTTGTACTGTTAATTATAGATAGTCAGTGGTGGGTTCATCCATACGATAAGCCTGGTATAGAATCTGACTGCCCTTATAAAACAAAGGAAGAAGTGCTTACACAGATCGGTGATATTCTTTCTAAAAATTCTAAAAAACTTGTTCTTATTGTTTTTCATCATACCATCAGAAGTTATGGCATACATGGCGGATATTTTACCTTAAAGCAATACATTTTTCCTTTTACTGATGTTTTTAAAAATGCTTATGTTCCTTTGCCAATAATAGGTACTATTTATCCCATTACGAGAAGTGTATTTGGAACATCAGAGGATATGAAACATCCTTTGTATGCGCAATTTATAAATGACATGAACAATGTAGTTAAGGGTCATCAAAATGTAATCTTTGCATCCGGCCACGAACATTCACTTCAACTGATAAAGGATACCGGATATTATTATATTGTGAGCGGCGGTGGCAGCAAGGCTACAAGAGTATCACCTAATAAACATAAATTGTTTGGCACAGATAAATATGGATTTGTAACACTTGACATCTCAAAAAATAAAGATGTTAACACAACTTATTATACGGTTGATTCCGGCAAAGTAACTAAAGCATTCAGTAAAGATCTTTTAAATTTTTCTACACTTCCTACGCCGGAAAATCCGCTGGATACGCAAAGGCAGGCTGAGTATTCTTTTAAAGACAGCGTTGTAATATCTGCAAGTGATAAGTATAAAAATGCATCAGGCTTTAAAAAAACTGTGCTCGGTAAAAATTACCGGCAGGAATGGAGCACTCCAATAAAATTAAAAGAATTTAATATCAGTAAAGAAAAAGGAGGTTTCAAAATTGTAAGTCTTGCCGGCGGAAGGCAAACAAAATCTTTACGGTTAATTGATAAACGCGGCAGGGAATGGACTTTACGTTCTGTAGATAAAGACCCGCAAAAAGCCATACCGGAAAACCTGAGAAATACAATTGCAAAAACTATAGCGCAGGATCTTATTTCAAGCGATTATCCTTATGCGCCGTTGATATCGCAAAAGCTTGCAAAAGCCAACGGGATAGTTACTTCAACTGCTGAATTTTTCTTTGTGCCTGACGATCCTGCACTTGGTTTTTACAGGCCTTTATTTGCCAATACAGTTTGCGAACTGGAAGAAAGAGAGCCAACGCCTGATAATGCAGATACTAAAAGTTCGGCAAAAGTGATCTCCAAAATATTTGCAGATAACGACCATAATGTTGATCAACACGAAGTTTTAAAAGCACGCCTTTTAGATAATTTAACCGGAGATTGGGACAGGCATTTTGACCAGTGGAGATGGGGCGTAAGAGATACCGGAAAAGGAAGAACTTATTACCCGATACCAAGAGACCGTGACCAGGCGTTTTATAATTCTGATGGATTATTGATAGGTTATTTTTCAAGAAACCAGTTTCCTTTTTTACAGGGTTTTAAAAAGAATATTGCCAGTGTAAAATGGCTGAATTACCAGAGCCGCGATTTTGACCGTTTTTTTTTAAACCAGCTTAATGAAAGCGAATGGCGCAACACGATTGACAGCTTTGTAAATAATTTACCTGATGAAGTAATTGCTGAATCAGTAAAAAACCTGCCCCCGGAAATTTATGTTTCCGGAGGGCAAAAAATTATTGACAAACTTAGAAGCCGAAGAAACATATTAAAAAAAGAAGCCTTGAAATATTATTTGTTCTTATCAAAAAATGTAAATATTACAGGCAGTAATGAAAAAGAAGTTTTTAATGTAAAGCAGGCCGGCAATGGCTTACAGGTGATAGTACATGGGCAAACTAAAACATCCGATTCAGGCTTTGTTATGTATAGCCGGGTTTTTAATGAGCATCAAACCAAAGAAGTACGGATGTATGGATTGAATGGCAATGATAAATTTGAAGTGGACGATAATGTAAAAAGTAAAATAAGATTAAGGATGATCGGTGGAAAAGGGAATGATACTTTTAACATAAAAGGTAATATCAAAAACAGAATATATGATCTTTCTGCAGAAAAAAATATAGTACAGCAATCTGGTAAATCAAAGATTCATTTTGCAGATGATCCTGCTGTAAACAATTATAGAAGCACCGGCTTTAATTACAATACACACAGTTTTCCGCTGATAGATGTTGCCTATAATGAAGATGATAAATTTTTGCTCGGTCTTGGCTTCTCTTCCAAAACATATGGCTTTAGAAATGATCTTTTTTCAACAAATCAAAAGCTTTCTACTTTGTATGCCATATCAAAAAAAGCATACCAGGTAAAATACCAGGGAATCTTTAATTCAGTGATCGGTAAAAATGATATTGCTGTGAATGCTGAATTAGTAAACCCTACACTTAATTATTTTTTTGGGTTGGGAAACAGGACAGAAAAGGTTGCCGGAAAAACATTTGATTTTTATCGTGTAAGGTATAAGTATGCACAGGCAGATGTGATGATACGCAAGCGCATGAATGATGTAGTAAATATAAGTATTGGCCCATCCTGGTATCATTACTGGAATAAATTTGACAACAATAAAAACCGCATTCTTGCAAATCCTCATGCTGTAGGTTTAGACTCGCTGGATGTTTATTCCACAAAAGATTATTTAGGAGGCAAACTTAAAATTGATATCAATTATATCAACAATGAATTTTTTCCAACAAGAGGAGTAGTTTGGAATTCTGAGTTCAGCTCAATGCAATCCATAAATAAAAACAGCGATAACATCACAAAATTTATTTCTGAGATGCAGGTGTATGCGCCATTGAGAGAACCGGATAAAGTGGTGGCCGTTTTACGCATGGGCGGCGGTCATATTTTTAGTAAAAATTTTGAATACTTCCAGGCGTTAAATCTTGGAACAAATAATTTTGTAAGAGGCTTTAGAAAAAATCGTTTTTCCGGCTCTTCATTACTTTATGCAAGCCTTGAGCTTAGGGTAAAATTATTTAAATCACAATCATACGTTTTGCCCGGAAATGTAGGCCTGATAGGATTTTCAGATATTGGCAGAGTATGGCTAAAAGGTGAAACATCAAAGAAATGGCATCCTTCCTATGGCGGCGGATTTTATTATGCGCCTTTCAATCTTTTTATGGTTTCTGCAACTGCAGGCATATCTGCAGAAGATAGATTATTTAATTTTTCATTAGGCACTAAATTCAATTTAACCTTTTGATATGGACAATCATCATTTATATAAAAAAATAGAACAGCACGTAAAACAATTATTTGCTGAGCACAACGATCCTACACTTGTATTTCATAACCTGCAGCACACAGAAATAGTTGTTAATAGAACAAAGGAAATTGCCGGCCACTATAATTTGTCTGAACAGGATATGCTTATCGTATTTGCAGCCGCATGGTTTCATGACACCGGTCACTTATTTACTGATCCGTTGCACCATGAACAAAAAAGTGCGGAACTAATGAGAGAGTTTATGCACGCAAATGCTGCAGATGATAATTTAATCAATAGCATTGAGCAATGTATAATGGCTACTAAAATGCCAAGAAATCCTGCCAATCTCCTGCAACAAATTATTTGCGATGCGGATACTTATCATTTTGGCACCAGGGATTTTAAAGTGACCAATAAGCTTATTTGCGAGGAAATGAAATTGCGTAAGATGGATGTTGATAAAGCAACATTTAATAGAAAGACTTTAGAGATGCTGGAAACACATCAATATTATACAGCTTATTGCAAAGATCTACTATCTAAAAAGAAGAAAGAAAATATGAAAAAATTAAAGAAAAAGATATTAGAAACTAACGTTGAAGACATCCCGGTAACAGCGCCGCCCAACACTCCAGGTGTTCCCAACCCTCAAAGTACTCCCAGCACTCCAGGTGCTCCTAACACTCCTGAAAATCTTGGTAATCTTGCAAAAGATAAAAGCGGTCTGATGTCCAAAGGTATACAAACGATGCTTCGCCTTACATCAGAAAATCATCTGAAATTAAGTGACATGGCAGATCATAAAGCCAATATTCTTATTTCAGTTAACTCAATTATAATCTCCGTAATATTAACTGTGCTTCTTAGAAAACTGCAGGAAGAGCCTTATCTCACTATACCATCAATTATTTTTTTATTGGTAGCCGTATCAACTATTGTAATATCTATCCTGGCCACAAGACCAAAGATAACTGAAGGCACATTTACACACCAGGACATAACAGATAAAAAAACCAATTTGCTTTTCTTTGGAAATTTTTACAGAGCCTCATTTGAAGATTATAATATAGCCATGAGAAATATGATGGTAGATACCGATTATTTATATGGCTCACTGATAAAAGATATTTATAGTTTAGGAACAGTGCTTGGAAAAAAATACAGGCTGATAAGGTTGGCTTATAATATTTTTATGATAGGAATTGTAGTTTCAGTAATTGCATTTGCCATAGCTGTTTCTTACAGCCACGCCGTTCCTGTAACACCGGCTGTAACTACCGGAACCAGGTCGCCTTTATAATTGATAGTTGACAAGGAAAATCTGACAATGAAAAATTCATAATAAAATTCAATATTTTATGTTTACAACATCAGATTTGTGACCTACACCTAAAACATAATACTTAGAACCTATCTTAAACTAACAACTCACAACTCAAATTCACCATGTTGTATAACAGAGACCTGAGCTGGCTTGGCTTTAATTTAAGAGTGCTGCAGGAAGCTGCTGATGCTAAAGTTCCTTTATACGAAAGATTAAAATTCTTATCCATCTTTTCTTCCAACCTTGATGAATTTTTCCGGGTAAGATATCCATCCGTGCTGGCACTTTCTAATCTTAATAAAAAAACACGCAGGCAGGTAAGTGTTGATGATAATGAAGATGTTCCTGAAAAAGTACAGAATGAAATCAACCGCCAGCTTGAGTTCTTTGGCGCTATTTTGCATGAGCAAATAATCCCTCTTCTTAAAGAAAACAATATAATTTTTTATTACAACAGCGAAATTGAACAGGCGCATATCGCTGAAGTAAGGGAAATATTTTTATCACAGGTGTTGTCTTTTATTCAGCCAATTATTTTAGATGGAGAAAGCAGTAATACTTTTATGCCCGAGAATAACCAACTGTATTTTGTAGTCACACTTAATAATAATATTGATAAAACTTTAAGACAGGCAATCATTAATATTCCATCAAATAAATTAAAAAGATTTTTTGTACTTACTCCGTTGAACAATTTTGAATATGTAATTTTTATTGATGATATAATCCGGCAAAACCTCGTGTATTTATTTCCGGGGCTGGAAATTGTTGGTGTGTACAGCATAAAATTTAACCGGGATGCGGAGCTTCATCTTGCTGATGAATACAGCGGTAATCTCTTAAATAAAATTGATAAGCAACTAAAGAAAAGAGATTTTGGGCCACCATCGCGTTTCCTTTATGAAAGCGGTATGCCACGTAACCTGTTGCTTTTTTTAAGCGCAGGATTTCAGGTAAACTTTGAAGATATGTTTGAAGGTGGCCGCTATCACAACTTAAGAGATCTTTCTTCTTTCCCGGCTTTTAATAAAAATTTGTTCTACGAAAAACTAAAACCTCTGTCATCTGCCAATGTAATTAACAGCGGCGATATTTTTAATGTGCTCACCAAACAGGATATCCTTTTGCATCTTCCTTACCAGTCTTATAATCCTGTGCTTTCATTTTTTAACCAGGCTGCAGTAGACACTGAAGTTACTGATATCTACATTACTTTATATCGTGTGGCAGCGGAATCTCACATTGTGAATGCATTAATAAGCGCTGCAAAAAATGGAAAAAATGTTACCGCATTTATTGAGCTGAAAGCAAGGTTTGATGAAGAAAATAATATCCGGTGGAGTAAAGTAATGAAGCAGGCAGGTGTAACGATAATTTACAGTATTCCCGGCATTAAAGTGCATTCAAAAATTGCGCTGGTAAAAAAAAGAAAAGGCGCAGAAACACCAACGTATGCAATTTTAAGCACAGGGAATTTTAATGAAATAACTGCCCAGTTCTATACAGATCATGTATTGATGACGACCGGGCCATCAATAGTAAAGGAACTGTTGCAACTGTTTAAGTTTCTGCAGAAAAAAGACAATACCATACAGGAGAAAGACCTGAAATTTGATAAGCTGCTCGTATCGCAGTTCAATTTAATTGACAGGCTTGAAAAGCTTATATATGCTGAAATTAACAAAGCACAAACCGGCAACGAAGCTTTAATAAGAATAAAAGTAAATAACCTTGAAGAGCCGAATTTTATAAACCTTTTATATAAAGCAAGCCAGGCCGGCGTAAAAATAAATTTAATTATACGCAGTATTTGCTGCCTTGTGCCGGGCCTTAAAGGAATAAGCGAAAACATTACCGTTAAAAGATTAGTTGACCGTTACCTGGAGCATACAAGGATAATGATTTTTGGTGCAGGAAATGACCCGGATATCATTATGGGCTCAGCCGATCTTATGAACAGGAATCTGTATCACCGCATTGAAGTTTGTGTGCCTGTGCAAAACAGTGATTTAAAAAAAGAGCTTATTGATTATTTTGAATTGCAATGGAAAGATAATGACAAGGCCGTAATACTAACTTCAAATTTAGAACAGCAAAAAACTATAACAAACCAGCAGGAAATTTTTAATGCACAGCAATCAATTTATAAATACCTGCAAAGTAAATCATGAAAATTTTTAATCATCATTTTAAAATATCGCATGTAAACAGATACAAGATCCTTTCCGTTCTCTATATTTCACTGTTTTGGACATTCATTGATTTTTTTATTGTTCTGGTAAAAAATACAGATAAAGATAATCACATAAAAAACCTTTGGATCAGAGAACTGCTTATCTTCTCAATAAGCGTCATGATCGGTTACCTGTTTATTTTTAAGCTTAAAAAAATACTTCGCAGTTATCCTCTCTGGTTAAACTTTTTTCTCAAAAGCCTCATACTACTTGCATCATCCTTACTTATCACTTTTATAATACAATATGGCACTTCTGTAATTATTTTAAATGAATCGCCTTCACAGGCGTTTAACCATATCATGCAATATGTAATGCATAAAAACTGGCTTTTGCAAAAGGTATTATACTGGATAGTTATATTTTTTATTACGCAGTTATTTCTTATCATAAATGAAAAATATTCTCCCGGTGTTTTTATTGATATTTTGCTTGGCAAATACATTCAGCCAAAAATTGAAAAGCGGATAGTTATGTTTATGGACCTTAAAGACTCGACTCCAATTGCAGAAAAGCTCGGGCATCATCAATACTTTAAATTTATCCGTGATTTTATTTACCAGGTATCCCAGGCGCTTATAGAGTTTGACGGAACAATTTATCAATACGTTGGAGATGAAGTGGTAGCTTCATGGCTGTTTGAAAAGCACAATACACGAAAATGTTTGGATGCAATTATTCAATCAAGAAAAAACATTCAAAAAAGAAGTGAGCATTTTAGAAGAGAGTATGGAATTGTTCCGGAATTCAGGGTAGGCATTCATTTGGGTGATGTGACGGTAGGCGAGATCGGTGTAATAAAAAAAGACCTTGCCATGAGCGGCGATACAATGAATACCACGGCACGTATAAGAAGCGCCTGTAATGAATTGAACCACAATTTTATTGTTTCAAAAGATTTTATTGAAAACATTGACCTTAAAGAGTGGCAAAGCGAAAGCCTTGGCATTGTTGATCTTAAAGGCAAAGGAATCGGTATTGAACTTTTTATATTAAAAATTTAATAAAAAAATATAATCGTTGTAACCAACCTTTAATAATTTTAAAAAATCTGTGTTTTTTTTAGTATATCTGTACATTGGTTTATGATTTGATAATAAAGTAATAAATTGAAAAACCAGTCCTCTTAAATCAAAATATGGAGCCAAAAGATACGACTCAGCTTAAGAAAAAACGCACTGTTCTTGCCAAAATCGCTAATGTACTTTCCTATATACTTGTTTTCGTATTCGCACTAATTTTTCTTGTTGTAGTCCTTTTGCAAACGAATGTGGGCCAAAATTTTGTAAGAGGAAAAGCGCAAAGCTATCTTCAAAATAAATTAAAAACACGGGTTGAAATTGGAAAGCTCGACCTCAGTTTTCCTGATTATTTGTTGCTTAAAAATCTTTATATAGAAGACCAGACGAAGGACACATTAATTTCAGGAGGACAATTAAAAGTAAGCCTTCACATGTGGAAGCTTTTACAAAATGATATCCAGATAAAAGAAATAAATCTTGATAACATAACCTTAAAAGTTAAGCGCTTATTGCCTGATACCGTTTTTAACTTTCAATTTATTGCTGATGCTTTTTCCGGTCCGCCTTCTGCAACAAAAACACAGGACACCAGCAAAATTATAATGAACATTGATAATATCGTTATCAATAATACAAGAATTGTTTATAAAGACGTGATCACCGGAAATGATATGGACATGTCAATGAAACACTTGGATGTGCCAATAAAAACATTCGATATAAATCGTCTTTATTTTAATATTCCCAAATTTACGCTGAGCGGCGTACGAGGGCATTTTTACCAGGTTGAACCAATCCAGGCTAAAGTTGCAAGCGCTGTTGCCCAGGCTACACAAGCGCCGGGCAATTTTTTGCAGCTAAAAAATGATGAAATTTCCTTAAGTGATATTGACCTTGATTACCGGAGTGCACCTTCGGCTTTAGGCATGGGCTTAAAGATTAACAGCATGGTAGCGCATCCTGATACGCTTGACATTAAAAACGGCAAATATGATTTTAAAGATTTTACTCTTGACAAATCAGACATTGCTATTACCATGAGCAACAAGGCTGCTCCTCCGCCAACTGTGCAGCAAAAAAAGGATGAGGCGGCTTTGCCGGCATTTACTTTTACTTCCGATGCACTTAATATTAAAGGCTCAAATTTTAAGCTTAACAATACCTCCATGCCGGTGTTGAACTATGGTATGGATTATGGCCATCTGGATGCGAAAGACCTTAATCTTTCCCTTACAAATCTTTTGTATAATATTGATACGCTGGCTGCAAATATTAAATCTGGCAGCATGAAGGAAAAGAGTGGATTTATATTGAATGAATTAAATACAGATTTACTTTATACCACCACAGGCGTTTCTTTACAAAATCTTTACCTTAAAACACCCGGCACTCTTTTAAGAAACAAAGCAGTAATATCTTATCCATCGCTTGAACAGCTTACCGCAAATCCCGGATTATTAGGCCTTGATATTAACCTTGAAAGCAGCTATGTTCTAGTAAAAGATATGTTACTGTTTGCGCCGCAATTGCGTGACCAGCCTGCATTTTCTCATGCGTCGCAAACATGGAATATGAATGGCAGGGTTTATGGCCACATGAACGATCTGCATTTTAATGATTTCCGGTTTAAAGGTTTTGGCAATACCACCGCTTTTATTACAGGCACTTTAAAAGGCTTGCCTGATCCGAAAAAGTTCCAGGCCGATCTTTCAATTCCATACTTTAATACAACAAGAAGTGACATAGAAAGCTTGCTGCCAAAAAACACCCTTCCTGCAAGTTTTCAATTGCCTGAAACAATATCAGCGTCCGGAAAATTAAGGTCAAGCATGAGTGATCTTTTAACCGATCTTACTATAAAAACTTCTTTTGGCTCTGCAAAGGTTACAGGAAGCCTTGCAAATTTTACTGATGCTAAAAGAGCAAAGTACAATATGCTTTTAAACGCTTATGCGCTTAATCTTGGAGCTATAATGAAAGATCCTAAAACGTATGGAACTCTATCAGGAAATTTTAAAGCTATAGGCTCCGGATTTGATCCTAATACAGCAAATGCAAAAATAAACGGCGTAATATCTTCTGTGGGTTATAACCAGTACACCTATAAAAATATAAAACTTGATGCATCTGTTGCAGATAAAAAATACACCGTTAATACAAGTGTAAGAGATCCAAATATAAATTTAAGCCTTGCAGCAAGTGGCGCTATGAATGCAAAATATCCTTCACTTCATTTAACTGCGGATGTTGACAGCATTAAGACACAGCCATTACATTTTACTACGCAAACACTAATTTATCATGGAAGAATTGACGGTGATTTCTCAAGTTTAGATCCTGATAATCTTGCAGGAAATTTATTGGTTACACATTCAATTTTAGTAAATAACGGGCAGCGGTTTTCTTTTGATTCTCTTGCGTTGAATGCAGATAATGCCGGGGATATTCACACGCTTTCTGTAAAAAGTGATTTTCTTTCTGCCACAATAAAGGGACGATATAAGCTTACACAAATGGCTGATGTTTTTCAGCAAGCTATTGATCCGTATTTTTCAATTTCTGCACAAAAAAATGTTGCAAAGGTTGATCCGTATAATTTTTCTATCACCGGCAGTATAGTACAAAATGAAGCCTTAAAAGCATTTCTGCCAACATTAGCAACCTTAAAACCGGTAAACCTAACTGCACACTTTGCCAGTGACAGTGGCTGGAACGCCTTTATCAGCGCACCTCTTATAGTATACGACACTTATACAATTAACGATTTGAAACTTACTGCTGCTACAAAAAACGGTGCGCTTATTTTTAATACATCTTTAAACCAGTTTAAAAGCGGAAGCAGCCTTGCTCTTTTTGCAACTACATTAAATGGTTCTCTACAAAATAACAATCTTGATTTTACACTTAATACAAAAGATGCTAAATCTGTAAATAAATATACCATAAGCGGCCTGCTAAGCCAGCCTTCACTAAACAATTACAGCTTTAGTTTAAAGCCTGAAGATTTAGTACTTAACTATAACAAATGGACTGTAAATAACGGCAACAGCATTCAATACTTTAACAGCGATATTACAGCAAAAAATTTTGTATTGAGCCAGGGCAACCAGGAGCTTAACATTAACAGTATTGGTACCGGCACTAATAAACCGCTAAGCATTAACTTTAAAAATTTTAGCATTGCTACTCTAACAGGCTTTATACAAAGTGATTCATTATTGGTTAATGGAACACTTAACGGAAATGCGGTTGTAAAAAACATACAGGTTCAGCCTGTATTTACCACTGATCTTACTGTGAATGATCTAAGTGTTTATAAAGACACGATAGGCACACTTACGGCTAAAGTAAATAACAACGTTGCCGATACATATAATGCCAATGTGAGCCTTACGGGCTTTGGCAACGAAGTTAATCTTGCCGGAAATTATTTTCTAAAGCCGCAAAACAGCAGTTACGATTTTACGCTGAATATTGTAAGCCTTCAAATGAAATCGGTTGAAGCCTTTACTAAAGGCGGCATACGGGATGCACGGGGAAATATATATGGCAATGTAGCAGTGAACGGAAGCCTTGAGCAGCCTAATATTGACGGCAAATTGAGTTTCAACAATATTGCTTTTGTGGCAAGCTCGTTAAATAATTTGTTTAGGATTGATAAGGAAGATATCGCCATCATAAATAATAAAGGATTTGAATTACATAACTTTTCAATTCATGATACCGCAAATAATGCCATCGTTATAGACGGAGCTGTAAATACGACTGACTTCTTTAATTATAGTTTTGATTTGAAAGTAAACGCAGATAATTTCCAGGCAATTAATTCTACTAAAAAAGATAATAATCTTTTCTACGGAAAAATGATTTTTTCAACAGCGCTTACAATTACAGGTACGCCAACCCAGCCAAAAATTGATGGCAATTTGACCATTAATGATAAAACTGATTTTACTGTAGTATTGCCGCAGAGCGATCCATCTGTGGTGGAAAGTGAAGGCATTGTAAGATTTGTAAATTACAGTGATAGCTTGAGTGATTCACTTTTTATGAGGCCTTATGATTCGCTAAAAACATCGCCTCTTGTAGGGTATAGTATATCGGTTAATATCAATGTAAGTAAGGATGCCGTTTTTAATCTTATTGTAGATGAAGGTAATGGCGATTTCTTAAGACTAAAAGGTGTTGCTCAATTAAATGCGGGCATTGATGAAAGCGGCAAAATTACCTTAACAGGTTCTTATGAAATTGGTGAAGGTTCTTATGATCTTTCATTTAATTTTTTAAAGCGGAAATTTTTAATTCAAAAGGGAAGCAGGATTGTATGGACTGGCGAACCAACTACAGCGCAGGTAGATGTAACTGCCATTTATATTGCCAATACTGCACCACTTGATCTTGTGGGTGGCCAGGCAGGACAAAACGAAAATTTTTACAGGCAAAAACTTCCATTTGAAGTTCACCTTAATATTAAAGGTGAACTTATGAAACCTGATATAAGCTTTGACATTGTATTGCCTGCCGAAGGAAATTATAATGTGTCGACTAATATTATAAGTGATGTACAAACACGGTTAACGCAACTTCGCCAGGAAACCGGAGAACTAAATAAGCAGGTATTTGCACTGCTTTTATTAAACCGTTTTGTTGGTGAAAATCCTTTTGATAACAGCAGTGGCGGCGGTGGCGGTGCAGGCACCTTTGCCCGGGAAAGTGTAAGTAAATTATTAACCGAGCAGCTTAACCAACTTGCCGGAGGCTTAATTACAGGCGTTGATATAAATTTTGATTTAGCTTCCACACAGGATTATTCTACAGGTACGCAGCAACAACGAACCGATTTTAATGTAGGACTTTCTAAAAGGTTACTTAACGATCGCCTGACTGTAACACTTGGAACCGGCTTTGAACTTGAAGGCCCAAGACCCACTAATCAAAAACAAAATAATGCGGCTGCAAATATTGCTGTTGATTATAAGCTTAGTAAAGATGGCAGGTATATGCTTAGAGCATATCGTAAAAATGACTATACAGGAGATATTGAAGGTTATGTAATAGAGACGGGACTTGGCTTTATCATTTCTGTTGATTACAACAAGTTTAGTCAGATTTTTTCAAATAAGAAAACCCGGCAGGCAAAAAGGGATATAAAGAAAGAAAATAAGAAAACTGATAAGCAAACTAAGAATGATAAAGACCAGACAGTTACTTCCTCAAAAGAAATAAATAATGAGAAATAGCAACAGCGGATTTATTTTTTGTGTTCTAATAATAGCATCTTTTATTATATCATGTAATGCAACTAAACTTGTCCCCAAAGGTGATGCATTATATACAGGCGCTGCCATAAAAGTGACTGATAGTACGCTTTCAAAGAAAGAAAAAAATAAAGTAATTGAGTTTACAGAGAATCTTCCCCGTCCGAAACCAAACAGCAAAATTCTTGGAATTCCTTTCAAGCTTTTAATTTATAATCTTGCCGGTGATCCCAAAAAGAAAGGGTTTATAAGAAAAATTTTAAGAAAGTTTGGTGAGCCGCCTGTATTGCTTAGCAGCGTAAATCTTGCGTACAATACAAAAGTGCTTAAAAGTAATCTTTTTAATGTCGGTTATTTTCGCTCTGATGCTGCTGGTGATACCACAGTAAAAAGTAAGAAAGCACATGCCACATATTCAATTGAAGCCGGGCCGGTTTACACTATTAATAATGTAAATTTTGTTACAGATAGTACTTCTCTCGGCAAAGAAATACTTGCTGCAAAACCGGGAACGCTTCTTCATCCTAAAGATGCATACAATCTTGATGTTGTAAAAGGCGAGCGCTCAAGAATAGATGCCATTTTAAAAGAACTGGGCTATTATTATTTTAGCCCTGATCAATTGATATTAAATGCAGATAGCAGCATTGGCAACAATAAGGTAAATATGTATTTAATGGTGAATGAAAACACACCGCAAATAGTAAAAAAACCCTATATAATTGACAGTGTTTTTATCTACCCTAATTACCGGTTAAATTCAGCCAATGCAGATACAAACCATCAAACAACAAAGCTTTACGGAGGTTTTTATATAGTTGATCCGCGGAAAAGGTTTAAGCCACAATTATTTCCGCACATTTTGCGCTTTGACTCCGGAGATGTTTATAACCGTACAGATCATAACCTTACTTTAAACCGGTTAATAAACCTTGACGTTTTTAAATTTGTAAAAAACAGGTTTAATGTTTCCAACAACAGCCAGGGCGATACCGGGAGGCTGAATTCATATTATTACCTTACACCGCTTCCCCGCAAATCATTGCGTGCAGAACTAAGCGGCAATACAAAATCAAATAATTATACCGGCTCGCTTGTTACATTAACCTGGAGAAACAGGAATATGTTGCGGGGCGCCGAACATTTGGATGTACATGCAAATGTGGGAACAGAAGTGCAATACAGCGGCAGCCAAAGCGGTTTTAATACATACAGATTAGGCGGAGGTTTTACTTTTACCACACCCAAATTTGTAGTTCCTTTTTTTAGGTTTAATACAACAAGCGCTTATGTGCCTAAATCAAGGATTGATGTTAGTTACGATGTACTCAACAGGCGAAAACTTTATACCTTGAATTCCATGCGGGCCGAACTTGGATATGTATGGAAGCCAAATGTATATAAAGAACATGACCTCAATCTCTTTTCAGTTGATATAGTACAGGCGCTTAATGTAACACAATTATACCTTGATAGTATTGTAAAAATCCCGATATTAAAACATGCAATTGATACTCAGTTTATTCTCGGAACTAATTATGCTTATACCGTTGATCCTTTAGTAAATAATCCACATGGAACTGGCTGGTATTTTAATGGCGTTGCAGATCTTTCCGGAAACATTGCGGGTTTAATAACCGGTGCAAATGTGAACAATGGAAAACAACAAAGAATTTTTGGAGTGCCGTTTTCCCAATACATAAAAGGCGTGGCTGATGTTAGGTATTATTATGCTTTAAACAAAAATACGCGGCTTGCAAATCGGGTTATCGCAGGCTTTGGTCTTCCTTATGGAAACTCTACTGAGCTTCCGTTTATAAAGCAATTTTTTATTGGTGGTAATAATAGTATTCGTGCTTTTCGAAGCCGTTCTATTGGCCCCGGAGTTTATCATGATCCTCATGCTGACAGCAGTAATTTTTTCCCTGACCAGGCCGGTGATATCAAGCTTGAATTGAATAGTGAATTGAGATATAAAATCAGCAGCATAATTGAAACTGCGCTTTTTGTTGATGCCGGAAATATATGGCTTTATAATGATGATAAATTAAGACCAGGCGCCAAGTTCACATCAAAATTTTTAAGCCAGCTTGCAGTTGGTGCCGGCGTTGGCGTACGGCTCGATCTTACCATTTTATTATTACGATTGGATGTTGCAACGCCGATACGTAAA
This sequence comes from uncultured Chitinophagaceae bacterium, assembly GCA_964236235.1. Taxonomy (GTDB): domain Bacteria; phylum Bacteroidota; class Bacteroidia; order Chitinophagales; family Chitinophagaceae; genus Ginsengibacter. Next base: position 10,133 of record CAXSDW010000001.1, on the reverse strand, counting down.
CCATGGCTTACAACCGGAAAAACAAATATTAACTTTGGTAATCTTGTCTTCAATTTAGCTATCGGTTATCCATTTTAGAATTGACTTTATTAAAAACAGCTTATCTAATTGAAGTTTTTAGAATATAGATTTTTTTAAAAAACACATTCACAAGAATTGATGTTTTAACGGATTCCTTTCAATATCATTCCACAAATTATTCTTTAAATTCCGGTTCACTTTTTATACCATAAAGCTTACCGGAATGCCAGAGATCAAGTTCCTTCTGTAATTGCGCAGCATTATTTTTTGTTACTTCATCCGGATCTAAATCACTCAGATCAGGCTTGCCTGCATTTACCCATGCGGTGTACCAAAAGCTTGCTGTAGCTGTAATGGCGCTGCGCAACTGGCTTTCAATCATTCCCTTTAACGAAGCATGGTATTGCTGTGCATAAGCTTTAGAGTATACAGGATTGTTGAACTTATTTTTTTTAATATTTCCGTTTGAATCAAGCTCAATTATATTCTTGTCACCAAAACGTTTTCTTACTTCTCGCTCTGCTAATAATAACGTATCAGCAAGCTTGTGAGATGAAAGTATTATGCGCCACGTCTCCGCCTTTATATCATTAATATATTTTGCATCAGCTGTATAAAAATTATAAGATTCACCAAACATTTCAGGTAGTTGTGATTCCCAAAATGCGTGGATACCTTTTTGCCCGGTTAGCTGCCCGTTGTGATTTACGGAAGTATGTAATGGCATATGTGCATCACCTATATAATGCCCAAGATCAGCGGCTAAAAATAAAATTTCTGTTTTGCGCTTTTCTTTAAAAGCCTTAGTGAGTTTCTCCATCATATCTTCAATATACCAGGGCAATATTCCATTATTTTGGAGTGTGCTGTCCGGGTAAATTTTCTTTGCATCAGCCATTGAAGAAGGCAATGGTTGCTGTTCATAATTTTCCAGGTCAATATAATGGCGGGCAAATTCTGCTTTATCATTTATGGTATATTTTCTAAGGTCAGGCACCGTTGATTCCAGTGTTATAAAATCTATATGATTATAAAAGAATTGCTGCAACGGAGCCGGCAGCGCCATTACAGCGCCACGATTGATATGCTCATGTCCAAAGGTGCCCCAGGCAATTAGCAAAGGGCTGATCAAAACAAATGCTATAAAATAAGACCATTTATTTCTCATAATTAATTTTATTCTTAATAAAGTTGCAGCTTTTTACAGGATAACAATTATTCAATACTATAAATATTTTAATCAATTAGCCTAAAGTAAAATAATTACATTTTATAAAACGATCAATATTTTCTTGGGGTTACTTTTTAGGAATTAGTAGCATTATTCCGTTCAATTGGCGCCTGTAAAGTTGTACAGCGTTTTCCAGCCCTAAATAAATAGCATCAGATATTAAAGCATGCCCTATGGAAACTTCCAGCAAGCCCGGAATATTTGCTGCAAAAAATTGTAAATTTTCCAGGCTAAGATCATGACCGGCATTTATGCCAAGGCTTAGTTCATTGGCTAATTTAGCAGCGGTTACGTAAGAAAAAATTGCCTGCTCACCCTTCCCTGTTGCAAACTCTCTTGCATATGCTTCAGTATATAATTCAATTCTGTCAGTGCCGGTTTCTTTAGCGCCGGCAATCATATTTACATCGGGATCAACAAATATAGAAACACGAATTCCTTGTTCTTTAAAAACAGCAATTGTTTCTTTAAGATAATCTTTGTTTTTTATTGTATCCCAGCCATGGTCTGAAGTTAGCTGCCCCTCTGCATCAGGAACCAGGGTAACCTGTGTCGGCTTGTTGGCTAACACAAGTTCTATAAATTTCTTTTCTTTTGGATTGCCTTCAATGTTAAATTCAGTAGTAACAATTTTCTTAAGTTCATACACATCTGCATAACGGATATGCCTTTCATCGGGCCTTGGGTGAACAGTAATTCCATCAGCCCCAAACCGTTCAATGTCTTTAGCAGCCTTAATAATGTCAGGATGATTGCCGCCCCTTGAGTTTCGCAATGTGGCAAGTTTATTAATGTTTACAGACAGTTTTGTTTGATTCATAATGTAAAAATAATTGAATATACATTTTAAGATCCCCCAGAATTGAATAGCCACAAAATATACCTTACTAAAAACTTACTGCAAGTTTTGGAAACAAAAATTTAATTGACGAAATAAATTATATATTAATTTTTATAAATTTCCGGTAAGAAATTTAGAATTTTATAATGCCATACTTTAAAATTTCATTACAAAGATTTATGATCAGGTTCTATACAAACATTAAAAAGTTTGCTTCACAGGGCGAAAAGACAGGGTGGACTTATATTGATGTACCTGCAGATACAGCGCAACTACTTAAGCCTGATAATAAAAAATCATTCCGAGTAAAAGGTTACCTGGATGAATATTATTTTGAAGGAAAAGCCCTTCTGCCCATGGGCAATGGTAATTTTATTATGGCCTTAAAGGCAGATTTGATAAAAGCAATTGGTAAGCGCAAAGGAGCTATGCTGTTGGTAAAAATGGCAGCAGATGAAAAACTTATACGCTTAAATACAGATCTTTTAATATGTTTAAGTAATGAGACTGATGCCAGTTTAATTTTTAAAACATTAAGCCCGGGTCATCAAAAATATTTTAGTAATTGGATAGACAGTGCAAAAACAGCAACAACAAAAGCAACCCGTATAGCGCATACTATCACCGCCATGTTAAGAAAAGAAGACTTTGGGACAATGGTAAGGCGACTAAAAAAAGAAAGACAGGATCTGTTTCAATAATGCTTTAGTCAGGTTTTTTTTCGTCAGCAATAAATTTCATTGATATTGAATTAACACAATGCCTTGTATTTTTTGCAGTTAACCTTTCGCCTTTAAAAACATGCCCAAGGTGAGCATCGCAATTAGCACAAACTATCTCAATGCGATGTCCATCTGCATCCGGAATTTGCTTTACCGCGCCTTTAATCTCATCATCAAAACTTGGCCATCCGCAATGCGAATCAAACTTATCAACAGAGCGATATAATGGTGCATTGCATCTTCTGCAAACATATGTTCCACTCTCTTTATTATTGTTATACTCGCCTGTGAAGGGCATTTCAGTGCCTTTGCGTACAATAACCCTTTCTTCTTCTTTTGTTAACTTATTTAAATCCATATACTTTTTTAGTTTTTTTAAACGGAATATTTATTGCATAATCTTTATGGTAATGACAGAAATCGTTTTGCAAATTTATTGTTTAAATCTAAAATGACATTTAACAACACCCGGT
>CAXSDW010000001.1:0-6745 GCA_964236235.1 uncultured Chitinophagaceae bacterium | reverse complement strand
TTTACTGTTGATTTTTATTGTATTGATTGGTTCTGATTCCGGTTGTAGTACAATTGGCGCAGAACAAAGCAGCGCAGCTGATTCTATTCATATAAAAAATGATAAAGTAAGTCCTGCGTTAAGTGATGTACCATCAGAAAAAGTACCGTTCGACACAACTGAATATAATAAAAAACTTAAGGAACTAAGTAATGGTGATACCACAGGATTATGGCCTGCAAAATTTGCGTATCCTTTGCCCGGCGCTATTTTCCCTTACAACAGGATAGTTGCATTTTATGGAAATTTGTATTCAAAGAACATGGGTATCCTTGGCGAATTGCCTAAAGATGAGATGTTAAAAAAATTGATGCAGGAGGTTGATAAATGGAAGGCTGCAGATACATCAATGCCCGTATTTCCTGCATTGCATTATATAGCAGTAACTGCTCAAGGCTTTCCGGGTAAGGATGAGAAATACAGGCTGCGTATGCCTTTTAAGCAAATTGATACTGTTATGGATTGGGCAAAACAAATTAATGCACTTGTATTTTTAGATATCCAGGTGGGATCAAGTACTGTAAAAAGTGAAGTGCCTTTGCTGGAATCTTACCTGAAACTGCCGAATGTACACCTCGGAATTGACCCTGAATTTTCCATGAAAAACGGGGAAAAACCAGGAACCAAAATCGGCACTTTTAATGCTGATGATATAAATGATGCTATTGATTTTCTTGCTGATATTGTAAAGAAAAATAACCTTCCTCCAAAGATATTAGTTGTACATCGCTTTACGCAAGGCATGGTTACGGATTATAAAAGAATAAAGAAAGTTCCCGAGGTGCAGATTGTAATCGACATGGATGGATGGGGAGACAGGATCTTGAAAACGTCTACTTACCTGCGGTACATTTACAGAGAGCCTGTTGAATTTGCAGGCTTTAAATTATTCTATAAAAATGACACTAAAAAAGATAAGGCTGGTCTCTTTAAACCGGAAGAATTATTAAAGTTCAAGCCGAGGCCGGTTTATATTCAATACCAATAATTTCTTTAATTTATTCCGTATCTCTGCATGAAAAGCTGCTTTTCTGTTTTCGCAATTGTCTTTTTATTATCCTGCAACAGCACTATTACTAAAATAAAAGACGTTAGCAAACAACTGCCAAAAGCTAAGCCAGATTCTGTGCAATATGCGCCAGTGGCTGATCTTACTACAATTCTTGCAAAAAAAGAAATACCGGTTTTATGTTATCATCATATCAGGAATACTACTCCGGGAGATTATGTGGTAACTCCCGCTTCCTTTGCAGCGCAAATGAATGCTTTGGCCGACAGCGGTTATAAAACCATTTTACCAGATCAGCTTTACAACTATCTTACACAAGGGCTTTTACTTCCACAAAAATCTGTGATGATAACGTTTGACGATACTGACGTTGAGCAGTTCAACCTCGGCGCAGCAGAAATGAACAGGCATGATTTTAAAGGTGTTTTCTTTATAATGAACATTTCAATCGGTCGTTCACGGTATATGAACAAAGAGCAGATCAGGCAGTTATCTGATAATGGAAATGTAGTTGAAGCACATACCTGGGATCATCACAAAGTGACAGAGTACACAAATGCAGATTGGGATAAACAGCTTAATGATGCAAAACAAAAACTTGAAATCATCACCGGGAAGCCCGTTAAATATTTTGCTTATCCTTTTGGCTTGTGGAACAAAGCTGCAATACCGGAGCTGCAGAACCGCGGGATTATTATGGCTTTTGAATTGTCCTCAAAGCGGGATACAACACTGCCCTTGTATACTATCCGGCGAATGCTTGTGCCGGGCACATGGTCAACCAATGGACTTTTTAAAGCTATGAAGGCAACGTTCCATTTATAATACACTTTCTATTCTCCTTATAAGAGATCACTTATTTTCCTTTCCTCAAACAGCAAAGTGTTGGTACCAGTTAATTACATTTTAGCCTTTCCCTCAATTTAGTTATTTTCGATTTTTGTAGAGTTATGCGACTATACCAATTTCAATCTGCATCTGTAATATTATTGCATCTTCATCCGGTATCAAGTCTATTTTTGCCGGTGAGTAACCCCGTCTTGAACATATAATTAATCTTCTAATTAACTTATCAATCATAGAAAATTTCAATATGCAGGTTTTAAAATTCGGAGGAACTTCTGTAGCTAACGCCGAAAATATCAATAAAGTAGTTTCAATAATACAACAGGTAACAAAAAAAAAATCAAATACAATTATCATACTCTCAGCATTAGGCGGCATCACAGATAGCTTACTGGAAGCGGCTTCTATGGCTTGTGAAGGAAATGATGATTATAAAAAGAAACTACATTTAATAGAGCAGCGCCATCTCACCACAGTAAAAGAATTAATTCCTCTGGACCAGCAAAGCAGCATATTAAGCCTGGTAAAAAAGCGTTGTAATGAAATTGAAGATATCTGCAACGGGATTTTTTTACTTAAAGAATTATCCATGCGTACAAAAGATTCCATAATCAGTTATGGAGAATTGTTATCATCACAGATCTTCTCAGCCAAATTACAATCACTTGGTATTAATAATATTTGGAAAGATGCAAGAGAGCTTATTGTTACCGACTCATCATTTGGCGCAGCGAACGTTGATTTTGCTGTGACAAATAAAAAAATTCAAAACTTCTTTTTTTCTACAGATACAAATCTTTGCATCATTCCTGGTTTTATTGCAGAAGATGCAAACGGCATCACTACTACCCTTGGAAGAGGTGGCTCTGATTATACTGCGGCAATAATTGCTGCCGCATTAAGCGCTTCTGTTGTTGAAATATGGACAGACGTTTCCGGCATGATGACTGCAGATCCAAGGTTGGTTTCCAACGCAAAAAATATACAACATATATCTTACCAGGAAGCGATGGAGTTATCGCATTTTGGCGCTAAGGTAATTTACCCTCCTACTATACAGCCGGTAATGAATAAGCGTATTCCTGTAAAAATAAAGAACACGTTTGCGCCGGAAGATCCGGGTACATTAATAGAGAATGATGCCAACAAAAACGGGAATGCTATCCGCGGAATTTCTAGCATTAATAACCTTACGTTATTGAGCCTTGAAGGCAGCGGCATGATAGGCATACCAGGCTTTTCCAAACGATTGTTTGAAGCGCTGTCTAATGAGAAAATAAATGTTATCCTTATCACTCAAAGTTCATCTGAACATTCTATCTGTGTAGGTATAGAAGAAGTAAACGCAGATAGGGCGAAATCTGCTGTAGACAAGGCTTTTGCTTATGAAATTGAAATAAAAAAAGTAGAGCCGCTCATTGTTGAAAGAAAGTTAGCGATAGTAGCATTAGTAGGTGATAACATGAAAAATCACCCTGGCATAAGTGGAAGAATGTTTGGTGTATTAGGAAGAAACGGCGTGAATATACGAGCTATTGCGCAAGGGTCTTCAGAAAGAAATATTTCAGCAGTGATTGCTACAGCAGATGTAAAGAAAGCAATAAACGTTTTACATGAAGAATTTTTCGAAACCACATATAAGCAGGTAAATTTATTTATCAGCGGAATAGGAAATGTAGGCAAGAGATTACTCTCGCAATTGAAACAACAACAACAATATTTGCATGATCATTTGCGGCTGCAGGTTCGCATCACCGGCATTGCCAACAGTAAAAAAATGTTCTTTAATGATGACGGAATTGATCTTTCAAAATGGAACGAATTGTTACAGAACGGAGACGTAATGAATATGAAAGAATTGATTTCAATTATTCAAAAAAAGAATTTAAGAAATTCTGTTTTCATTGATGTTACTGCAAATGATGATGTAGCCAGATCCTATAATTCTTTTTTACAGAAAAGTATTTCAGTAGTTGCGTGTAACAAAATTGCCTGTTCCTCTTCTTATGAATATTATAAAAAATTAAAAGATCTTGCCAGGGAATTCAATGCGCTCTTTTTGTTTGAAACCAATGTAGGAGCAGGTTTGCCGGTTATTGGTACATTGAACGATCTTTTACGAAGCGGCGATAAAGTAAATCGTATTGAGGCTGTTTTAAGCGGCACACTTAATTTTGTTTTTAATAATTATACCGGTGAAAAAAGTTTTGCGTCAGTAGTAAGGCAGGCACAGGAAGAAGGATATACAGAACCGGATCCAAGGCTTGATCTAAGCGGTAAAGATGTAATGCGTAAGATTATGATACTTGCCCGTGAGTCAGGAGAAAAAATGGAAATGGAAGACATTACAAATAATTCTTTCATGCCAGAGGAATGCATGAAGGGTGATGTTGAAAATTTTTATAAAAAAATGGAACAGCATGAAGATCATTTTAGAAAGCTGCTGAATGAAGCAAAGCTTGCCGGAAAAAAATTAAAATTTGTAGCATCTTATCTTAACTCCCCTTCAGGGGATATTGACGGGGGCGTTGGCAAAGCATCTGTAGGGTTGCAGCACATTGATCCGCATCATGATTTTTATCATTTATATGGAAAAGATAATGCAGTCCTGTTTTATACAGATCGTTATACAGAGCAACCATTGGCCATTAAAGGTGCAGGTGCAGGCGCAGAAGTGACAGCATCAGGTGTATTTGCTGATATTATTAGAGCTGCCGGATAAGAGCCTTACCCTTAAAGGCTTAACGATCTTGTCGTATAAATTTGATGTTAAACATGAACATAGAAAGGAAAAACGCAGGAAATTCCTCTTTAGAGAATAAAGGTAACAAGACTGTAAAAGTTTTTGCGCCAGCTACTATTGCCAACATAGTTTGCGGGTTTGATGTTCTTGGATTAGCCCTGAATGACCCCAAAGATATAATGGAGATCACACTTAGTGAACAACCTGGCATTCGTATAAAACATATTGACAATTATAATTTATCAACTGCTGCAGAGGAGAACGTTGCCGGTGTTTCTCTTCTATCGTTAATGCAGGAATTAGATGACAATACCGGCTTTGATATAATTATTGATAAACACATAAAACCCGGCAGTGGATTGGGTTCCAGCGCTGCAAGTGCTGCAGGAGTTGTAGTAGCTGCGAATCATTTGTTATGCAATAAATTTGCTAAGGAAGACCTTGTTCGTTTTGCAATGGCAGGAGAAAAATTGGCTTCCGGCGTTAAGCACGCTGATAATATTTCTCCCTGCATTTATGGTGGTATCACGCTTGTGCGTTCTATTTTTCCGTTAGATATTATTGCCTTGCCTGCGCCGCCGATGTATGTAACAGTTGTGCATCCGCAAATTGAAGTAAAGACATCTGATGCGAGGCAAATACTGCGCAAGGAAGTTTTATTAAAAGATGCTATTAAGCAATGGGGAAATGTTGCAGGTCTTGTTGCGGGATTTTTAAAAAATGATTACAGCCTCATAAGCCGTTCATTGGAAGATGTAATTATCGAACCTGTAAGAAGTATGCTAATACCGGGTTTTGATGATATAAAGAAACAAAGTATTGAAGCCGGTGCGTTAGGTGGAGGTATTTCAGGTTCAGGCCCGTCAATCTTTATGTTGTGTAAAGAAGAAAATACAGCGATAGAAGTTGAAACAATAATGAAGACTATTTATAATGCAACCGGGCTTTCTTATTATACTTATGTAACTACCATAAATAATAATGGAATAGAAGTTATAGTTGAGAATTGATAGAAACTATTTTATGCTTTATTACAGTACAAATTATATATCGCCGAAAGCCAATTTCAAGGATGCAACAATAAACGGACAGGCTCCAGATAAGGGATTGTATTTTCCTGAACATATTCCTCAGCTTGAAAAAAATTTTATTAATGATATAGAGCAATACTCCAATGAAGAAATTGCCTTTCATGTTATTAAGCCTTTTACAGGCGATACAATTCCTGATCAACAATTAAAAAGAATAATATCTGAGACAATTAATTTTGATTTTCCTTTAATTAAAGTAGAAGAAAATATTTATTCTCTTGAACTTTTTCATGGGCCAACACTTGCTTTTAAAGATGTTGGTGCAAGATTTATGAGCCGTTGCCTTGGCTATTTTGTGGAGAAGGGTGATAAAGCAATAACCGTGCTGGTGGCTACCTCAGGCGATACAGGCGGCGCAGTTGCAGATGGCTTTTATAATGTTGATGGGGTTAATGTAATAATTCTTTACCCAAAAGGAATGGTAAGCAGTGTGCAGGAATTGCAGTTAACAACGCATGGAAAAAATATTACAGCTATTGAAATTGACGGCTCCTTTGATGACTGCCAGCATTTGGTGAAGCAGGCATTTGCAGATGAATCTATACATAACAAATTATTTCTTACTTCAGCTAATTCTATAAATGTTGCCCGTTGGTTACCGCAGCAATTTTATTATTTTTTTGGATACAGGCAATGGCAGGATAAAAATAATTCTGCTGTAATAAGCGTGCCCAGCGGCAATTTTGGCAATATCTGCGCAGGATTGTTAGCGCATCGGTCAGGCTTACCTGTAAAGCATTTTATAGCTGCATGCAATGCCAATGATGTTGTTCATCAATACCTCGAAACAGAAAAATATGCTGCAAGAAAATCAGTAACAACTTTATCAAATGCAATGGATGTTGGCAATCCAAGCAACTTTGTTCGTATTCTTGAATTGTTTGACAAAGAATTTAAATCACTTAAAAATGTGATGAGCAGTTATAGTATTTCTGATGATGAAACAAAGGCAGTTTTAAAAGAAGTGTACATTAATAATAATTACCTGTTAGATCCTCATGGCGCTGTTGGCTATCT